>JAITHQ010000124.1 GCA_031279925.1 Treponema sp.
CAGACACGGCGCTTGAAATTCCGTTAAAATCAATGTAAAGTATATAAGGTTTCCCGTTACGGATAGGCGGCGTACAGAACCTGTAGCCGAATCAGCAACAAGGCTTGGGTATCGATCCAGGCTGTAAACGCGGGAAACAGCGTTCTGGTGAAAGAACACTGCCCTGCAGTGCTGTCGCATTGCCAAAACAGACAATTTATTTTACAGTGAGTATGGGGGTTATTATGGCGGAAGATCTTGTAGGCAAGGTAATTTCGTTTTTGTCTGGAGATAATACCGATAATTTATCGGACAGGGACATGTTGCTGCGGCAACGGCACAAGGAACTGGGCGAAAACAAGTACGCAAAGTTTTTTCGGGCCAAGAACGACGAGGCCGATCCTTCGCTGGCGGTATTTTTCTATTCTTTATATAAAATGATATTGCCAATCAGGACTTTTATGAAAGACCTGGGGAAAATGACCCGGCTTCGGCAGATAGTCCTGGAAGCGTTTATGGACAACACCGTCCCCGAAACCGTTAAACGGCTTAATCCTGCGGCAATTGAAGAGCGGGCCAAAACAACGCCCCCCGAGGAACTTACCGCACAGATTAGGGCGGATATTGCAAAACTTTCAGCCGGGTTTGATTCTACCCGCATGAGTGGCGCAAACCGCTGCTATAATCTGGTAATGGTACTTTTTCAGCTGGTTAATTTTAATTATCCTGCCTTGCTTAAAAAATTCGACGCCAATTTTACAGAAGGACTTTTGGGCAGCGAGCCGAAATTTTCTTCGGTTAAGGTAATGCTGATCGCAAAAGAACTGGGCGAATTCCTGGCAGTCTCCCAGGGCGTTAATCCCGAAGGCGACTGGAAAACGCTTTTGCAACTGCTTAAAATCTGCGCCGGCGAAGACCTTATTTCTTTGGAGCAATTTGCCCAGATATTAAAAGGTTTGCGGGACATTATCCATTCCAAAATTCTTGAACAGTTGGTGCAGTATGGCATTAAAAATCCAATCTGGGAATGTAAGCCCAAAATTCCCGATGAGCATATTGCGGAAGCATGGCTGGAAGTAAGAACCGCCAAGGCGCAGGAGTGCATTGCCAAGATTAACAACAGCCAGCGGAACACTTTGATAAGCGCCCTGGTTAAAGAAATTTTTGATGACGCTGATCTTGACCGGCTGGAATATTACACCATAGCAAAAGGCGAGGTTTTTCAGAAAAGAAATCTGGAAGATTTTGTCTATGCCGAAGGACTTAATTATTTGCAGGTGTTTTTGGATGACTACCTTGAAAAGGGCATACATGAACGCTGCGATATTCTGCTGATCCGGGGCCAGTGGACAAACAACGCCGCATCCAAGGAAATGTCCGAGGCGCTGCACCAGCTTTTGGAGCTTTCCGCCGCCATTTCCCAGTTGGACGAAGCCCTTTCGGATGATGGCAGCGATGGTTCCCGCCTGAAAGCCTCACTGCTGCGGGTAGACCGGGATCACACCCAGGCGCGTTATATTAACAGTATTATTGAAAGCGTAAATGACAACGCTCTGGAACTGCTTAATAACGCCGCCCAGCATTTTACCGTTATTGGCAAGCACCTGAAGAGCCTTATCGAGGACATTCAGAAAAAGCACCCCGAGATGATCATCAACTGGCGCGAGTTGAATATGGTGTCAAAAGATCCGCTGGCCCAAAGCATATCCGATGACAGCAAAAAGCTAAATTACTTTGTCCAGTTGATGCGGCTCTGTACGCAATGACGGCTAACGAACTTTAAAAGACTTGTTCACAAACCAGGTTGGTTTGTGAACAAGTCCAATATAATATCGAAACGGCAGCCCCTATTGGGGCTGTTTTTTTGCCTTGTTCCAGTATGCGTCCATTATTTCCAGATTCTCACTTTTCATTTCCCGCCCGGATTCTTTCATCATTTTTTCGACATATTTAAACCGGTCAACGAATTTGCTGTTGGCGCGGCGAAGGGCTACCGATGGCTCCACGCCAAGATAGCGGCACAGGTTGACTGCCGAAAAAAGCAGATCGCCCAACTCTTCCTCGATTTTTTCAGCCTGCTGTTCGTTATGCGCAACTTGACCGCCTGCCGCTTCCTGCGTCTCGTCAAGTTCTTCTTTAATTTTTGCAATAACGCCTTCAATGCTGGGCCAGTCGAAACCGGCCTTTGCCGCCTTTTTCTGGAGTTTCCATGCACGGTCAAGCGGCGGCAGACCGGAACTAACCTCGTCAAGAATGGAATCTCTGGGTTTGCGGCCTTCCTTTTCAACTTTTATTTTAGACCAGTTATCAAGCACCTCGGCGCTGTCTTTTACCTTTACCTCGCCAAAAACGTGGGGGTGGCGGCGGACAAGTTTTTTGGAAACCCCCGCAAGCACATCCGCCACAGAAAAAAGCCCTTCTTCCTCGTGGATATAGGAAAGCATTACCGCAAGCAGAAAAATATCGCCCAGTTCTTCGGCAATATGGCCGCTCTCTTTTTGGTCAATGGCTTCCACGCACTCGTAAGTTTCTTCTATCAAACTGCCGCGCAGGCTTGAAGGGGTCTGCTCCTGATCCCAGGGGCAGCCGCCCGGGCCGCGCAGCCGGACAATAATGTCGTATAACGATTTGAATGCTTCTGCGGGGTTCGATTCTGTTTTAGTTGCCATATAATGCATCCTGGCCGGATTGCCTTTCGGCGTTAAGCGGCGCGTCAATATTTTTGTTTGGTTCAGACACTATTTTTTTCTTGGCCCACTCCGGCAGCAATTTTTCCGGCCCTTCCGCCAGGGTACGGACAAGCAGGGCCGCCCCTGCGTCCAAAACCGGGGCAAGGGTTTTCCATTCCTCGCCTGAAAAACTGGACAGCACCCAACTGAAAATATCGGCATGATTCGGCCTGCCTATGCCGATACGCAGCCGCCAAAAATCGGCGCTGCCAAAACAGGCTTTCATGGAACGGAGGCCGTTGTGCCCGCCAAGCCCCCCTGAAAATTTCAGCGAAAGAGCCCCCAGGGGAATTTCAAGCTCATCCTGTACCAAAAGAATTTCATCAGTCTTTATTTTAAAAAACGAGGCCGCCGCAAAAACCGATTCGCCTGAAAGGTTCATGTAGGTTTCCGGCATAAGAAAATGGAATTTTTCAGGCAGTTCCGGCAGACGGCCTTCGGCCCTAAATTGTACAATTTGTCCGCTGTCCAGAGCGGTGTACCGCCCCTTGTACTTTTTTTGCCAGCCAAGTGTTTTGTAAAAAGAAAGGCGCTCCGCAAGCAGCCAGCCGGCGTTATGGCGGCTGCGCTCATATTCGCCGCCGGGATTTCCAAGAAAAGCAATCAGCCGGATCATGCGGGTATGATAAAACAATTTGGGTCTTTGGTATAGGGATCGGGCCGCCATGCAGGGCTTTGGCCCTATAAGGTTTCCTGCCTTTTCGGGCGGATTTTACCCTTCCCTCTGAGGTTTTGTTTCCTGTATTTTGTCTAATGCCCGTATCTGCTCTAATATATACCCCTGAAAATGCCCATTCAGCCGTTTGTATATGTCTATCAACTCTTGCAGGCG
>JAITHQ010000127.1 GCA_031279925.1 Treponema sp.
CCCTCGCGGGTTTTCCTCACTACGCGGATCAGCCTTCCACCGGCTCCCTGGCCCCGTCAGACCAGAGTACCACGTTCTCCCGATAATCTAAATCATAGATTCTCCGTGGACCTTCTTTAATTATTCTTAAGGGGAATAACTATAATTTGCTCCCCATTTTACGCCTCGATGAAAATTGATTTCCGTGGCCGTCCGGCAAATACCGCCCTTACCTGCCACCTTCTACCATTGGTACGGCGGCTGCCAATGGAAAAGACGGCAGGGGGAGGGATGCCTGCCCTTCATGCCCTGATATCCTTTGAAGATTTTAAGGTCATTTTGGGCCTTGATGACCGGTAGGACAAAATCAGATGGTTTTGCCTTATCACGGCTACTTTCACCATTGAACAATACTGCCTACGGCGGCTGTTTAAGTATGAAAAACAAGCGGTTTATGATCAGCCCAGAATCTATTTGCAATAACTTTGAATAAATGGTATAATCTTTTCTTAACAAACATCTTTTCAGGAGGAAAAAATGAAAAAAAATGTTGTTCTTGCACTTATGCTCACTATGTTGAGCGCGGCAGTGTTTGCCGGCGGAGGTTCCCAGGGGGGAGGTGGTCTGCCGGCGATTGGGGTGGCCATCTACAAATTTGATGACACCTTTATGTCCTACACCCGGAACGCCATCGAAAAGAACGCCCAGGGTAAAGCGGCTGTTACCACGGTGGATTCCCAGAACGCCCAGCCCACCCAGAACGATCAGGTAGACCAGTTTATCACCAAAAAAATGAAGGCCATTGCCATTAACCCGGTTGACCGGACCGCAGCCGGGGCCATTGTGGACAAGGCAAAGGCCGGAAATGTGCCGGTGGTGTTCTTTAACCGCGAGCCCTTTGCCGAAGATATGGCAAAATGGGACAAGGTGTACTATGTGGGCGCAAAGGCCGAGGAATCCGGTACAATGCAGGGCGAAATTGTCGCCGAGTACTGGAAGGCCCACCCCGAAGCCGACAAAAACAAGGATGGCGTTATTCAGTATATTATGCTGAAAGGTGAGCCGGGCCACCAGGACGCGGAACTGCGCACCGAATTTTCCATTAAGGCGGTAACTGCCGCCGGAATCAAAGTGCAGCTCCTTGCCGAAGATACCGCCATGTGGGATCGTCCCCGCGCTGTTGAAAAAATGGACGCTTTCTTTGCCCGCTTTGGCGATCAAATCGAAGTGGTATTCTGCAATAACGACGATATGGCGTTAGGTGTAATCGAATCGCTGCGCAAAGCCGGATATTTCTCCGGCGGCAAATATCTGCCCGTAGTCGGCGTTGACGCCACCGCGCCGGCTCTCCAGGCCGTTGCCGAAGGCACGCTGCTTGGCACCGTGTTGAACGACGCCCAGAACCAGGGAAAGGCTACTTTTGATCTTTCCTATGCCCTGGCAACCGGCGCGAGTCCCGCCAGCGCCGGCTGGACCATTACCAACGGCAAGTATGTGTGGGTTCCCTATCAGAAAGTAACACGGGACAATTACAAGAATTTCCAATAGGGAAGCATCTGATTGCATCCAATCGAGGGTGCGGACTAAAGTCCGCAATCAGTACATTGTACCTGTATTTGCGTACAGAAATGAGCAAATACATAGGGCCGGGATATGGGGAATATTGAGCGGGCTTGTTGTTTGTAAGCGTTACTGCGGTAAAGACGTTTTGACTGCGAACAACAATCCCCTATTCCCCAATCTTCCTTTAAACCGGAGCGTGGGGCATGAGCGGCGGCGATTATATTCTGCAAATAAAAGCCATTTCAAAATCGTTTCCCGGCGTAATCGCTCTGGATACCGTTTCGATTAATATCCGCTCAGGCTCGGTTCATGCCTTGATGGGGGAAAACGGAGCGGGTAAATCAACATTGATGAAGTGCCTGTTCGGGATTTACGACCCCGATTCCGGCGAAATTTTGCTGGAAGGCAAGCCGGTCCATTTTGAAAATTCCCGGCAGGCTTTGGACGCGGGTATCTCCATGATTCACCAGGAACTGCATCCCATTCCATTGCGTCCGGTTATGGAAAATTTGTGGCTGGGGCGTTTTCCCCTTAGCTCTTTTGGGCCCTTCAAATTTATTGATCACCAAAAAATGCTGCGGGATTCCGAAGCGCTTTTTCAAGACCTTAATATGGATATTAATCCCCGCGTCTGGGTGCGGGATCTTTCCGCGTCAAAGATTCAATCGCTGGAAATAGCCAAGGCGGTTTCCAATCACGCCAGGGTTATTATTATGGATGAGCCGACTTCTTCCCTTACCGAAAACGAGGTTGCCCAGTTATTCGCCATTATCCGGCGGCTGCGGGGTCAGGGCGTCGCTATTATTTATATTTCCCATAAAATTGAAGAAATACTTGCCATCTCTGATGAAGTTTCCATTATGCGCGATGGTAAACATATTGGGACGTATGCGGCGCAGGACCTTACCACTGATCGCATTATTAATTATATGGTGGGGCGCGATCTTTCCCACCGTTTCCCGCCCAAGACCAATGTACCGGGCGAAACAATTATGGAAGTAAAAAACCTAAACTCCGCTGCTGCCCGCTCGTTTCGCGGCGTAAGTTTTACGCTGGGGCGGGGGGAAATTCTTGGCATGGGGGGGCTGGTGGGGGCGCAGCGTACAGAGCTTGTGGAAGCGATTTTTGGCCTGCGCCCGGTGGAGAGCGGGCGGATTTTTATCAACGGAAAAGAGGTGAGCATAAAGAACCCCGGTCAGGCAAAAGCGAAAAAACTTGCCCTGCTTACCGAGGAACGGCGGGCCACAGGAATCATTCCCATGCGCTCGGTTAAAGACAATATGCTGCTGGCAAATATCCGCCGCTATGTGGGGCCATTGGGGCTTATCAACGAGAAAAAGGGCGAGCGGGAAGCGTCGGAAAAAATCCGGGCGCTCAATGTAAAAACGCCCGGCAGTAAAACGCTTATCCGCGACCTTTCAGGCGGCAACCAGCAAAAGGTGCTTTTTGCCCGCTGGCTTTTAACGGAGCCGGATATTCTGATTCTTGACGAGCCGACACGGGGCATTGACGTGGGGGCCAAGTATGAAATTTATACTATCATTATTGATTTGGCAAAACAGGGAAAGAGTATCATTATGATTTCTTCGGAGATGCCGGAACTGCTGGGGGTTTCCGACCGGATTATGGTGATGTGCGAGGGAAGGGTAACGGGATTCCTTCCCGGGAAAAGCGCTACCCAGGAAGATATTATGCGCCTTGCGGCGCAGTTCGCTGAAAAATCGGCATAACAGAAAGCGGGGGAGATCATGATCGGCACAGCGGCAACGGGCAAGACCGGCAAAAAAATTAATCTAAAAACGATACAGGATTTTGGCTTTCAGTACGCTATTTATCTGGTATTTATCGCCCTGATTCTTGTCATTACGATAAAAGAGCCATCGTTCCTTTCGCTTAACAATTTTAGAAATATTCTTTCAATGTCGGCTACCCGGATCATTATCGCAATGGGCATGGGGGCCATACTGATAACCGGCGGGGTTGATCTTGCGGCGGGACGCATGGTGGGGCTGGCGGCGGTGTTGTCCGCTTCCCTTTTGCAGACCATGGAATATTCCCGGCGCATGTATCCCGATTTGCCGGTGCTGCCCCTGATTGTGCCAATCTTTGTGGCCATGCTTGCCTGCGGTCTCTTTGGTTTCCTGAACGGGCTTTTTGTTTCCCGGCTCAAGGTGCCGGCTTTTATTGCCACTTTGGGAACTATGGTGGCGGTCTATGGCGCGACATCGCTTTATTTTGACCGGCCTCCCTATGGAGCGCAGCCCATTGGCGGCTTGGACAAACGGTTTATTACCCTTGGCACGGGCTACATCGGTTTTGACGGCGTGTACTCGATTCCGTATATCGTTATTATTGCCGCCTTTGTTACGTTTATTACCTGGGTGTTGTTTAACAAAACGACTTACGGTAAAAACATTTACGCTATTGGCGGCAACGCCGAGGCTGCGCGGGTTTCCGGCGTGAACGTTGGCCGCACCCTGCTTATTGTGTACACCCTTGCGGGAATCTTGTATGGGCTGGGCGGCAGTCTTGAAGCGGCCCGCACCGGCGGGGCGACCAACAACTACGGCAATGGTTACGAGCTGGACGCTATTGCCGCCTGCGTTGTCGGCGGCGTTTCCAACCTTGGCGGTATCGGCACGGTGCCGGGCATTGTTATCGGCGTTTTGATTTTTTCGGTAATCAATTACGGCCTGACCTTTATCAACATGTCGCCGTACTGGCAGCAGATTGTTAAAGGGGCGATTATCATCGCTGCGGTCGCGCTGGATATTCGCAAGTATTTGACCAAGCGCTAGTGTGCTGCCCGAAACAAGAATCAAAAGAACTAAGCTTTTTGAATTTTGGAGAAGATTTCATAAGGCCTTACGGGCGTCTCGTTGGTCCAAATAATATGAACAAAATACGCGCTTGCCTTTATTCGTGCGGAGGGTTTAATACCCCGCCGGACGGCTTTTATTCCAGCTAAGGTTCAGCCCTTCGGTCTGCCATTAGTCCGTGGTATTTAATTCCAGATGTTTTTAGCCTGTCGCCGCCCCCACCCCGCAGGGATCTTTTCTGTATTATTGGCTTATCCTTGCATCAAAATATTCTTGGGGCAAGTTTAGCTTAAGAGCCTGTTCAAAATCTGGAATTTTGGCGTTGCAAACGCCAAAATTCTACCTTGCAGGCTCCAAAAGAGCCCGAAAATCGGGATTTTTGCGGTCTATTGACCGCAAAAATCCACAAT
>JAITHQ010000144.1 GCA_031279925.1 Treponema sp.
AACGCCCTGTTTTTAATTAAGTGAGGGCAAAATTTATGAAAAAAGTACATAAAGACAGAGGTTATATTTCTCTTTTTTTGGGCATGGGGGTTTTGATTACTCTTTTGTCAGCCGCCTGCCCGTTGGAGGAGACATCTGAGGTGGAAGAAGCCTTTGAACTGCCATTGTCTAAAACTTCATGGGTAACCGGCGATAAAGGACCCGGCGGCGGGATCATTTTTTATGAGGATCCAGATGGTTTCCAGATTAACGGTGTTACGTATCATTATCTGGAAGCCGCCCCGCAGGATGTTTCAAAAGCTGCGCCGTGGGGTCTGAACGGCACAAATACACGCCACACTTTGATGACAGTAGGGCAAGGTATGGTCAATACGGCTATGCTTGTTGATGAATTCAATATCGAAACAATAAGCGCCGCAAAACTATGCGATGATTACCGGGGAGGCGGCAAGTCGGACTGGTATTTGCCCAGTTATAAAGAGCTTGATTTTATGTATAAGAATTTACACAAAAATAATATGGGGAATTTTTCCGGCGGATACTACTGGAGTTCCAGTGAGTATGGACATAATACCGCCCGCGCCCAGAACTTTATGGACGGTTTCCAGGAACAGGCATACCTCAAGACCAGCCTTAACTGTGTCCGTCCCATTCGTGCGTTTTCCAGAGCCGTTATAGCGCCTGCTCCAGCACCGAAACATCCAGAATAACGGTAAATCAGCCCTCTTATGGGAACAGTCTGAAACCAATTGTTACCACAAAGCCAGTAGACTTTGGGTAATCCGGGCTTCTTCAGGTTCCATGCCGTGCAGGACAGCAGCGCGTTGATCTGTATCCCCGATTCACCGTACAAATAGTTTTGCCCCATCCTGAAATCACTCTTCAAATGCCCGATTACCGCTTCTATCCCCGCCTGCGACCGGATCTTCTTCTGTTTCGCGTAACTCGTGTCCTTCTGGTTCCCGGTGTCAGGCGTCAGTATCTTCACCCCCCTTTAATTGTAGAATAATTTAAAAAACTGGAAAAAGAGAGGCGATAAATAAGATATGGCATACCGTATGGATTACCGGGAAAGAGCGGTCGCGTACAAACACGAAGGGCATACCTTCGGAAACCTATTATCAGTGGCGGGAAAAACTTGCCAGCGGGTATTACCAAACAACTATCAAACGGGAACGTGTAAGGAAGATAGATAAAGCGGTCTTAAGACAAGCGGTGGCGGACTGGCCGGACGCTTTTCTTAAAGAATACGCCGAACAATTCGGCTGTACGGCGACGGCGGTATTCTACGCACTTGAAAAACTGGACATAACCCGAAAAAAAAATCGTTTGTGTATTACAAAAAAAGCGAAGAGCGCCAGGCGGAATATACGGCGCGGATAAAGTGTGTTATACGAAATACCGAAGGGTAGTTATCACGGAAGAAGAAGATAAAACATTGAAAGAAGTATGTGAAGAAATAAGCCTCTCCCAAAACTTCAGTTTTGGGAGAGGCTCAAATAAGTAAAAGATAGAGATAGAATTTCTTGAAACAGGGACGGAATGGGATCATGTGCAATTTCTGGTACAATCAGTACCGATGTATAGTCCGACAAAAATAGTAACAACGACAAAAAGTATAATAGCGAGAGAAATATTGACGAAACACCCTGAAGTAAAAAAGAAATTATGGGGAGGAGAATTCTGGACAGACGGGCATATTATAAGTACGGTAAGCAAACACGGAAACGAATGCGTGATGACAAACCATGTAAAATCACAAGGGACGGCAGATCATTACAAACAACTACAGAAGATAAAAAACGACAGACAGCCTACACTGTTCGATTAAATGACGAGCAAAAATCTTAAAATACTCCGCCCCCTGGGGCGGGAATTTTTTATTCAATATCTATTTTTTGAATAATTTGTGTTTTGTTTGACTTATTACATATTTACTTATTATTTGGCAAATTATCAATGTAAGTATTATTGATAGCACCCATTTTATTACACCTATAATATTTATTGGTCTTATACTTTTAAGTATAATTGTTAATACAATTAAGTGTAACCAATAAATCCCATAAGAATACGGTAGAAACAAAGATATTATTTTTCCAAATTTATTTTGAAACCTATGAAATAATCCTGTTAAAAATAATGTCAGGGCAGTTGCTATTGTGTTATATAAAATAGCATTCATTATTTTGTTAATTGTTTCGTTGAAACTCCATTTGATCATTATACTCCAAAATAGGGAAAAAATGACAATATTTACACTGATTGTCCCCCAAACTATCCAATTAGGTTTCCAATTGTCTTTTCTATACCAGCCCTTGCCGTAGGCATATACTCCCAACAAAAAAGCCATTATGTATCCAATCAGGCGAGACTGTTGAAAATATATAACAAATCCAATGTTAACCCATGTGTCTGAATTTTTTATCAAGGTTGACAAATAATAAGCCGCTGTTGAAATTAGCCATGTTATTATTATAAAAAATATTGGGCTTTTGGATTGTTCCTGTTCTGGCCTTTTATTCTCCTTTTTGGCAAATAACGAATAAATCAAAAACAAGAAAAAAAGAACGCCAAGAAACCAGTAATGCGCCTGCTGATAAAATGGACCAAAAAACATTTTGCTAATAAATTCCCATGCCGAAATTTCAGGCAAGTCATAGCTTTGATACGTTAAGTATGAGAAAAATGGAGCGACAAACAAAACACCCAATAACCAAGGTATTCCAATATGCTTCATCTTACCTAACAGAAAAGAACGTAAACCATGTTTCTCAAATGATGGTTTAGAAAAATATCCGGCAAGAAAAAATAATATCGTTATGGGAAAGCCGTCAAGAAATACTACTAAAATCGTAAACAATAGGCTTTTATGTTCATCCAGTACATACCAATATTGAGGGGCAAATTCCATAAAAGTAATGGATGCATGGAAAATGATAATTAATAATACCATAAAAAAACGTAAAGCGTCAAAGCCTATTAGCCTTTGATCCTCTTCTTTCATCATTTTTTAATAATATCCTCCATATTATCTTTTGTCAATAGATTTTTATTATTTTATAAAAAATTCAAGCAAAAATTGCACATAACTCCTTTTGCGTGTAATTTTGTGTGATAACTTGGCCTTTTTTACAGGAAAGCGCCAGGGCTTATCGAAGACAAATCTTCCCGCAGGGGTCCCTACACCGCATCCAGAAAATTTTCTTGGCTTATCACCTTGTAAGTGGAACCAGGGTAGGCTTCCATAAAAACTTTTGGAGCGGCGGGTTTTCTCCTGGGAGACCATTTAAACTCAAAGGCATGCAGAGCGCCGCCGTATTCTTCTATTAAATCAATTTCCTGCCGTTCCCAGGTGCGCCAAAAATAATCGCGGGCATAAAGGCCGCTGTATGAACGCGCCTTGAGCCGCTCCATCACCATAAAATTTTCCCAGAGCGCGCCGGTGTCGCTGCGCATGGAAAGGGGGTTGTAATTTTGAATTACCGCGTTGCGGACGCCGTTGTCGTAAAAATAATATTTGCTGGTGCGGGTAACTTCGCTGCGCAGGTTCCGGCTAAAGCCCCGCAGGTTGTACAGCACAAAACATTTTTCCAGAAGGTCAAGGTAGCGTTCCACGGTTTTTACGTCGATCTTAAGGCTGCGGGAAAGTTCATTCAGACTGACTTCGCCGCCGATTTGCAGGGCTACCAGCGAAAGCAAGTTTAAAAGCAGCCGGGGTTTTTTAATTCGTTCCAGTTCAAGAATGTCTTTAAGCAGGTAAGCGTCAACCAGTTCGTTCAGGATTAAATGCTTTTGTTTGGTAGAACCGGCGGTCCGTACTTCGGGGTACAGGCCGTAAACCAGAAAATCTTCAAGGTTTTGCTTTATATCAAAATCATTGAAAGACTTGCGCAGCTCCCCAATGGAAAGGGGAAAGAGCTGCAGCGGAACCTGCCTGCCGGTCAGCGGTTCTCCCAACTTGCTTTTCAAGTCCAGGCTTGAAGAGCCGGTAACAATAATCGAAAGTTTGGGGCGGGCGTCGATTAAAATTTTCAGCCCCAGGCCAATTTGGGGAATACGCTGGGCCTCGTCAATAAAAACTGTGTCATAACCCGCTGCCCAATCCAGCACTTGCATTGAATCCCTGCTTGAAAGCAGGTTACTGTCCGAAAGGTTATCCCCGGAAGCGCGGCGGATTTTTGTATTTGAAGCAAGAGAATCCAGAAAATGTTCAATAAGGGTGGTTTTGCCTACACGCCGGGGGCCGTATATTACCATTACCCGCTTTGGGGCAAAATGAGACCGCAAATCGTCATAGTTTCGGAAGTAGTATGGCTCCTCCATAGGGATAATTATATTGAATTCCATAAAATATATCAAGTACATGGAGTATAATTCCATATACTTGATATATTTGATTGATATTAAGTCTATAAAAAATATCAAGTACATGGAATATAACTCTATGTAATATATCAAGTACATGGAGTATAAATCTACGTACTTGCAATTCATCTTGCCTTTTTTTTACAAATGTTGTATTTTCTTTTCATGGCAACACACACACCAGGCGAGCGAATCGCCGAACTTCGCAAAACGTATTCAATCAGCAGGGAGACTTTGGCCGAACGGAGCGGAATCCCGGCGGAGCTGATTGCAAAAATCGAGGATGAGGGGCATATTCCCGATCTGGCCCCGCTGATCAAAATTGCCCGCGCTTTGGGGGTGCGGCTGGGAACCCTATTGGACGACCATGAGGAACTGGGGCCGGTTATCACGCGGGCCGGCGAAGCGGCGGCTTCGGTGCGCTTTATGACCGGCCTGCCGGAGGAAAAGGCCGCCACGGGTCACCAGGGCTTGAGTTTTAAGGCATTGGCCGCCGACAAAAATGGCCGCCACATGGAGCCGTTTATCGTGGACATTGAGCCGGGGGCGGTGCAGGAAAAATCAGCCCATGAAGGCGAGGAATTTATCCACGTGTTACAGGGGAATCTTTCGCTGGAATATGGCGCGTCAGCGGAAACCCTCAAGGCCGGGGATTCGGTGTATTACGATTCAATCGTTCCCCACCGGGTGCTTTCCGCCGACTCCCAGCCGGTGAAAATTCTTGCCGTCATTTATACGCCGGTGTAATTTTACTGTTGACGTTACAATACGACAAAGGGAAATATCATGGAATATATCGAAAAGACTCTTGGGCAACTGTTACGCGAAACCGCAGCGGCCCAGCCGGATCATGATTTTCTGGTTTACGCCGACCGGAATCTGCGCTTTACCTACGGCGCTTTTGACAAGCGGGTTGATGACCTGGCAAAAGGCTTCCTTGCGATGGGCCTGAAAAAGGGCGACCATGTGGGCATCTGGGCAACAAATGTGCCGGACTGGAATACGGTGCTGTTTGCCTGCGCCCGCCTGGGAATTATTTTTGTTACTGTTAACACGGGCTACAAAACCCACGAGCTTGAGTATGTGCTGAAACAGTCGGACATGGCCTGCCTCTGCGTGATTGACGGCTGGCGGGATTCTGATTATGTCTCTATGGTAAATGAACTGGTGCCGGAACTTAAAACCGCGCCCCGCGGCCACCTTAACTCAGGAAATTTTCCCTTTCTTAAACACGTGGTATATGTGGGTCAGCAAAAGCACCGGGGCATGTACAGCTTTAACGAAGTCCTGCTTTTGGGGCAGCACACCGATGGGGCGGAACTGCGGAACATTGAGGTTTCGCTGGACACCAATGATGTGGTGAACATGCAATACACCAGCGGCACTACCGGCTTCCCCAAAGGGGTTATGCTTACCCACCGGAACATTTTGAACAACGGCAAGGGCATTGGCGACAACATGCGCTTTACCCAGGCGGACATTGTGTGCCTGCCCGTACCGCTCTTCCATTGCTTTGGCCTGGTGCTGGGAATGATGTCCGTACTTACCCACGGCAGTACCGCCGCCCTGGTTGAATGGTTCGACCCCCTGCTGGTGCTGGCAACGATCCAAAAAGAGAAATGCACCGCTGTTTACGGCGTACCGACCATGTTTATCGCCGAGTTGAACCACCCCATGTTCAAAATGTTCGACCTTTCCAGCCTGCGCACCGGCATCATGGCCGGCTCGCCCTGCCCCATCGAAGCCATGCGGCAGGTAATCGACCTTATGCACATGAAGGAAGTAACGATTTGCTATGGCCTGACTGAGTCCTCGCCGGTGATGACCCAGACCCGTTACGACGACGGCCTTGAGGCAAAAGTTGAAACCGTAGGCCGCGCCCTGCCCGGCGTGGAAGTAACAATCCGCAGCCCGGAAACCGGCGAGGAGTGCTCCGTTGGCGAGCATGGCGAATTCTGCTGCCGGGGTTACAACACCATGAAGGGCTACTACAAAATGCCCGAAGCCACCGCCCAATGCATCGACAAAAACGGCTGGCTCCATTCCGGCGACCTGGGCGTTAAGGACGAAAAAGGCTATTTTCGCGTAACGGGCCGCATCAAGGACATGATTATCCGGGGCGGCGAAAACGTGTACCCAAAGGAAATCGAGGACTTTTTGTACACCATGCCCGGCGTTAAAGACGTGCAGGTGGTGGGCATTGTAAGCAAAAAGTACGGCGAAGAAGTGGGCGCTTTTATTATCCTGCACCCCAATGTTACCATGAACGAGGAAGACGTGCGCGATTTTTGCCGGGGGCAGATCAGCCGCTTCAAGATTCCCAAGTACGTGTTCTTTGTGGACAATTACCCCCTTACCCCCAGCGGAAAAATACAAAAATACCTGCTGCGGGAAATGGGTTCAAAAAAGGTGGAAGAGTTGGGGATTGCCACGTAAGAGCCTGTTCAAATTGTGGTTTTTTGCGGTCAATAGACCACAAAAAATCCGATTTTCGGGCTCTTTTGGAGCCTGCAAGGTAGAATTTTGAACAGGCTCTAAGGGAAAAGCTAAGTATTGAACTTGAAACAGACTCTAGCCTGTTTCAAGTTCTTGCAGCTTCTCGCAAATGTAGAACCAGGCGCAACCGTGTTTCTTTGTGGAGGGCCTGTTCCAAAAGGCGCGTCCGGTGTTAGGCGTTACGAGGCGTATTTTCCCGGACAGCCCCGTACCTTGTTCACCAGAGGAAAGTATGCCGGGCATACCTTACAGGACCAATGCCGCTTTCCCCGTCCGGTTTCTTTTTTTTCGCCGGCATACAGGTATTGTATAAGAGCCTGTTCAAATTGTGGATTTTTGCTGTCGATGGACCGCAAAAATCCCGATTTTTGGGCTCTAAGGCCATTGCGGGTATAGTCCAAATCAATTACCCCGGTAAGGGCTGCCGGAACCTTGTTTAATTTATACGTCTTCATGTACAGGCACCTTGTAAAGAGCTACCTTTTTTTTCAGCAGCAGATCTTCGGCTGCCGGGGGGATTCTTTCATCGGTATACACCCCCGTCAGGTTTTCAAACGGTACAAGCCCAAGTACGCCCTGGCGCTGGAATTTTTCCGCATCGGTTAGTACAATTACTTCCCGGGCGTTTTCCGCCAAATCCATAACCGTTTGAACCCGCAAATGGTCTTTTCCGGTAAATCCAAAGCCCGGCATAAACCCGTCGGCCCCGACAAAAAATTTGTCAGAAAAGAAAATTTCGCCGCATTTTCTGGTCATGGGCCCTACCACCACCTGGGATTCAGGCTGAAAGTAGCCTCCCATCAAAATAATTTTGGTTCGTGACGCATAACGAATAAAGTTGGTAATAAAAACCGAGTTGGTAATAATGGTAACATCTTTTTTTGCAAGGGCCAGTTCCTCTGCCAGAAAGGTACAGCAAGAGCCGGATTCGATCATCACCGTTTCGCCTTCTTCCACAGATGCGGCGGCGTTTCTGGCAATCCGTTTTTTGATGTCGTAATTATATGCCAGACGTTTACCAACATCATCCGTGCCGTTTAAACAGGCATATCCATGTTCCCGTTGAACCAGGCCCTTTTCTTCAAGAATATCCAAGTCCTTGCGCACTGTCACCTGGGAGACCTCCAATAATGCAGCCAATTCGCATACTTCCACCCGCTGCCGTTTGGCTAAACTCTCAAGAATTTTGGTATGTCTACTTGTCATTTGCTCCTCTTTATAGTCCGTTGTTGGCGCCAGGGAATTTGATTAAATAACCACCCTACTTATAAAATACAATAATTACTAAAATAGTCAAGAAAAATTTGCTTCATTTGTAAAAAAGAATTTAAAATTTGTAATTAAGCCGGTTTCAAAACCGTAATCTTGAAACTGCTTTTTACCACAGGCAAGGTATTTGATTTTCGAAGGAATCTGAAATTTCACATGTAATGCGATATATTATGATAATAAGGAGATTATTTAGTTGCGAAAATATGGATGAAAACCTTGATTCTCCTGCGAAGGGTACATACTCCCGGGACGCTTTCACGTCCGATCTCAAGGGCCGTATAAAGGGTATGCATCCTGAGACAGGCGCCTTACCAACTCAATATGCCTCAATGCTTGCAGCAGGGAATGTCGATTTTACACTGCCGGCGTTTCCAAATGGTGAATTTATTCTGGAAAGGCCGCGGATTTACGGCCTTCTTGCAAAAGCCCTTGAAGGCAACACACTGATTATCAGCGCGGGCGAAGGGGCCGGTAAAACCGTGGCAATAAACTCATTTTTGCGAAGGCGGAAGGAAACTACCATTTGGATACAGATTTCGGAACGTGATAATCACCCCTGGCGTTTTTGGGAAAACTATACACGGGCCATGGGCCAGTGCAAGGCCCAGGCGGGAAAGGAATTGCGGGAAATTGGATTCCCCGAAACTGCGCAGCAACTGGGCAAATGGTACGAGATTAACCGGAGGGAATTCAGCTGTCCGGGCAAGTATGTAATCGTAGGAGATGATTTTCACCGTATCAAGTCCCGAAGCGTATTGGATTTTTTGAATCGTGTTTTTACCTATCGTATTCCCAACCATACCCTGATTTTAATCTGCCGTAACGATCCTGCGCTTAACATTGTGCCATTAATATCCAAGGGGCATCTTGCCAGAATCGGCGCGGAAGAACTGCTTTTTACCAAAGATGAAATAGCGGAATATTTTCGCCTGTGGAATATTGAACTTTCCATGGAAGAAATTACCGCCATTCACCACGATACTGAAGGGCTGCCCATTGCGCTTAACATTGTCGCGGCGGAAATTCAGAGAAACCGGAAAAGCTACAGCCGTCCCGCCCTGCAAAAAAGCGCCTTTAAAATTTTTGAAAACGAGATGTTTGAATCGGTTCCAAAGGAACTGCAATGCTATCTGGTAAAACTGGCCCTGCTTGAACAATGGCCTTTGGAGATGCTGGAAGAGAGTGTGGTGATACTGCCAGAACAGTACCGGCATCTGCCAAGCCTGCTTTTTGAACTGGAAAAACTGAGCGCCCTGGTCCGCTACGATTACTACCTGCAGGGTTACCGGATACACCAGTTGTTTCTTGAATACCTGCGGGAAAAACAGAAGGATCTCCCCAAAGAAGAAATTAAGGAGTTCAGCGCCATTGCCGCCGCATGGTGCCTTAAAAATAATCTAATGATGGACACGGCGATCAATTTTGAACGGGCGGGGAATTATGCAGGGCTTGCCGGCATTATCGATACTTTTCCCCGGATTATTCCTGTTTCCGCCGCTTCCCCGCTTTTGGATATTATTGGACGTTTAATGGAACGCGATGACCGGGACGATGCCGATGAGAATTTTATCTATCTGCGCCACGTTGCCCGGGGCAGACTCCTGATGTGCCTTGGCCGTTTTGACGAGGCCGTTGCTGTTTTTGAGGAAAATATCCGGCATTTTGAACCGCTGCCGCCGGTTCCGGTAAACTTAAAAATTTTGGCGGAGTCGTGGAACTTTTTGGGGATCATAGGTCTTCTCCGCTGGCGGTACGACAACAACGATTCCAGTGTTGTTTGTTTTGAACAGGCCGATTACTACTACAAACAAAAGCCCTATCCCCTGAAAAGCAGCATGACGCGCTGCAATGTCAGTTCGTATGTTAATCAAATAGCCTATCCCGCCGAAGAGGGTGAATTTGAACGGCGGCTTAACATATTTGCCGCTTGCGTATCAAAGGCCGCCAATGCGCTTAACGGCTACTTTGCCGGCATGGCTGATCTTGCCCATACGGAACTTGCCTATTTTAAGGGGGAGTTAAACACAGCGGAAGAATGTGCCCGCAGAACCATTATCAGGGCAAGAGAAAAAAAACAGTACGAGATTGAATTACGGGCGATTTTTTATCTATTGCGGATCAATCTGCACCGTGGTAGTATCGAAGAACTTATGGAATTGTGGGAGCAAAAAGATTCGATACTGAATAATGAGGATTACTCCAACCGCAGCACTATTGGCGACATTATTAACGGCTGGTTGTTTATCCAGTTAGGCGATCAAAAGAAATCCGCCCCATGGCTTCGCAACAAACTTGAGGCAAGCGACCTGTATTCCATGTTTCTCAATTTTGAATCGCTGGTAAAGGCAAAATATTTATTTACCGAAAAGCAGTTTGCCGAAACCGTTTCGTTCCTTAATCAAAAAGAAAACAAAACAGGGCTGGGAAGTTTTCTGCTGGGCATGATAGAAATGAACTGTCTTGAGGCTGCGGCGTATTGCCATTTAAGAGATGAAGCTGCGGCGATTGCAGCCCTGGAACGAGTGTACCAGGCGGCTGCCCCCAACCTTCTTACCATGCCCTTTATTGAACTTGGCAATGATATGCGATCATTGGCGGCGATTGCCTTAAACGCCGGCACTGGAATCCCCCGCTTATGGCTTGAAGAAATGCGCAAGCTGGCTTCGGCATACAGCAAAAACATTTTTGCGCTGTCGGAACAGTTCAAAAGGGTACAGCCGCATAATTCTAAGCCGCCTTGCCCGGCGGTGTACCTTACCCGGCAGGAGCGGGCAGTGCTGAATGGCCTTTCCAGGGGGCAGACCAGAGAGGAAATCGCCGCAGCCGCCGGGCAGCCCCTAAGCGCCGTAAAATCCCTTATCAGCAGAATTTGCGGCAAATTGGGCGCCATAAACCGGGCCGATGCAATTCGTATAGCTTCAAGTTTGGGAATATTGGAAGAATTGGAATAATCTTATCATTTTTGGCCATTTGGGTGTATTCCGTTACAGATTGTCAGCTCAATATTAAAGTAGAGAGGAGTACATATGTCAAAACCAAATGTCATACAGCGAAGGGATGTAAACCCCCTCCTGTTTAAAGCCTGCGAAGTGGTAAAATACTACGAAAAAGCGGCAAATTGTATTGTTTCAGTTCTGGGACCGGACTGCAAATCGGTGAAAGATTCCAGGCACCCCAAAGCCATGCTTTTTTGTACGCTTTGCAAGCGTTTTCAGAACAATTCCCAAAAGGAATTATCGTCCGGTGAATACCCCTGCACGGGCATGCATCGCAATGCGATAAACGAAGCCCGCAGGCTTGGCGGTTCATATATATACACCTGCCCGGTAGGTTTTATTTTCTGGACCAGCCCCATTTATTCGGGGGAACGTTTCGCCGGCGCGCTGATGTCCGGCGGAATTCTTGCGGTTGACCATCAGCAGGCGGAAGAAAAAATCTTTAATATCTGCAATGGAGCGGTTCCCCACGGGGAAATCGAACAGTACCTTAAAGACATCCCCGAAAAAAACTGTAGAGAGGTTAAAGCCCTGGCCCAGATGATGCTGATCTGCGCAGAGCAGATTTCTGATGGGGAATCGCGCTCCATGGCATCCGGGAACTACAGCAGCGCGGGAAACCGCCGCGCCGGCCAGGTGAATTATCCCGCAGCCGAATCCCCCTTGAATCTGTCCGCCGGGCAGTCTCCCGGTGAAAACGATAACTCTATGGACAAGGAACGGATGCTGCTGGCAAGCCTGCGCCGGGGCGATAACGAAGAAGCCCGGAAAATTTTGGGTGAACTTGCCGATATTCTCTGGACGGTAAGCGGAGGCCGGTTTGAATATTTCAAACTTCGGGCAATAGAATTGATAGTAATGCTTTCCAGGGCGGCGGCGAATACCGAAACTGACGATGAGATGGTGGAAACCAATAACCGGTATCTTAAAAAAATCGAAGATTCAAAAACCGTCGAAGAGGTCATTGACAGTCTTAGCCTTATCATCGGCAGAATATCGGGGAAAATTTTTTCGTTCCATGGGATCCGCCACGCATCGGCGCTGCGCAAGGCGGAACGTTTTATTTGGGAAAATTACACCCGGAAAATCAGCCTGCAAGAGGTCGCTACCGTTTCCGGCCTTTCCGCGCCATATTTCAGTACAGTTTTTAAAGACGAGATGGGAGAGAATCTTTCCGATTACCTCAACCGTCTTAGGGTAGAAAAGGCAGCCGCAATGCTTCGGGAGACTGAATTGTCAATCAACGAAATAGCGGCGGCCTGCGGTTTTGAGGACCAAAGCTGGTTCTCGAAAATATTTAAAAGTTTTACCGGCTTTAGTCCCGGCAAATACCGGGAGAACGGAGGCGTTATTTCCTCAGAGAACAGCGCCGCAAAATTCGTTATGCGGACTCAACGGAGTCTTCCGGTTTCCCCCGTAGAATTTAATTAGCATCTGTCCGCCTGGACTGTAGCCGCCTGTTAGCGAAACAGGATGGGGGTTGTTTATGAAAGAGAACAAACAGGAACACAACGCAGCGATGCAAAACAGTGATGACATGGTGTTCTCTAAAGCCCGTAAAGTTATGGCTGTTTATATGCAGTCAACGGGAAGTACCGTATGCATTTATGATTGCAACTGTCTGCCGCTTAAGGAAAATGGCGATTCCGGCATTGAGCAAAACATCTGCAAATTTTGCAAAGGCTGCGACCCTGAACCGGCGGCGGAGGATTATAAGGCCCAGCCAGAAACAAAACAGGCCGCCAATGGCAAAGGGAGGAACCTGCCCTGCCGGGAACTGCATGTTAACGCAATTCGGGAATCAAGCCGCCGGGGTGGAACCCATATTTACAAATGCAGTTTGGGGCTAATGTTCTGGACCAGTCCCATTTACAGTGAAGGCCGTTTTAGCTGCGCCATGCGCGGTTCAGGCTATCTTGATGAAAATGCCAACGCAGCGGACTTTGCCGCAAAATGCAATGGAACTGTTTCCCCGGACGAATTTGAGCGCCGGGTTTCAGCCTTTCCCAAAGGAGACACCGAAAAAATAGAATCTCTTGCGGAGATGCTGCTGCTTTGCGCGGAATCCCTTTCCAGCGGCAGTGAGGACTACCACGAGATACTGAGGCGCAGGTCTGAACAGCAGCGTATTCTTTCAACTTTAATCGCGGAACTCAAGGCCAAGTACCCCGAAGGCTCCATTCTGCCG
Organism: Treponema sp.; assembly: GCA_031279925.1. The sequence goes on from JAITHQ010000144.1 coordinate 13,321, forward strand.
GGGTATCCTCTGGAAAAGGAACGCCTGCTTATTGCCGCGCTTCGACGGGGTAACAGCGCTGAGGCGATAAAAGTGCTTAATGATCTTCTGGCTGTTTTGATATTTTCGAATCAGAATCATTTCCGCCATATTCAGCTTCGGGCGCTGGAACTTGTGGTGCTGCTTTCCCGGCTGGGAAACAACAGCAGCGGAAGCGCCGCCATGGAAACCGGCGCCCGCTGCCTTAAACGGATTCAAGAAGCAAAAACCCTTGAGGAATTGACCGATATTCTGCACAACACAGTGGAAAGTATTGCTGCGCAGATTTCTTCGTTTCAGGGCATACCTCATGCCGTTGCCCTGCGGAAGGCCGACCGCTATATTCGTGAAAACTTTAGCCGGAAGATCAGTCTGCAGGAAATCGCCACAGTATCCGGCCTTTCGGCGCCATATTTTAGCACAATTTTTAAGGAAGAGATGGGAGAAAACCTTTCCAAGTACCTTAACCGGCTTAGGGTAGAAAAGGCGGGTAAATTGCTGCTGGAAACGGACATGTCCCTTAGCGAAATCGCCGGGGCCTGCTGTTTTGAGGATCAGAGCTGGTTCTCCAAAATTTTCAAAAACTTTACCGGCCTAAGCCCCGGTAGATACCGCAGCCAGGGGGGCGGCATAATACAGGAAATATCCGAGAACAATCTGTCTGAAGATTATTTAAAGACGATCAAATAGGCGGCAATTCACTGTGCGCCGGGGGAGGGGGGTAACGGAGGACCCGGCCACTTCGTTTGGTTGGCGGCGGAGCCGCCTTTGATGAAGCGGCCGGGGCCGGAGTGAAGGGGGCCGGACAGTAAGGTTTTACGCTTACCGAATAATGGTCTGGAAACAGGCCCCCCCTTAGAGCCTGTTCAAATTGTGGATTTTTGCGGTCAATAGACCGTAAAAATCCCGATTTTCGGGCTCTTTTTGAGCCTGCAAGGTAGAATTTTGGCGTTTGCAACGCCAAAATTCCAG
>JAITHQ010000189.1 GCA_031279925.1 Treponema sp.
ACCGCATCATTTACCGCCACAGTATCAACCACCTGTTTTGTAGCATAACTACCTGTGCCGTATGATGCACTATTACCGTTTGCCTTATCGACCATTTTCAACAGATAGTCACAATTCGCCGCCTGTGTTGCAGTACCCGCTGCCGGTTGAAAACTAGTACCCCATTTAGCATTTATCACGCCTTTAATACTTTTACAGTGCAATATAGTATACTGTAAGAGTATCGTCAACGCTTTTCCGTAAAAGTTTATCGGTCATTTCCTCAATCTGACTGTCAATGTTCCTGTCAAACGTCACTCCGTTACCTGTTTTAAGCCATACCTTGTTTACTCCATACACACTACAAACAAGCTCTATCACTCGCTCATTGACCTCGTTTCTATGAGTTTCAATATCTCCGTAATAACCTGGAGTAATCCATAGTTCTATATATAGTAGAAAGCGCTAAAAAAGCAAGGGAAAAAGACCGCCTGGTTTTCGCAACAAGCCTTGCCCTAGCCCTTGAACTGGTCCGCTACCCGGGTAAAGACTTCAACCAGGGCCGGATCAAACTGTTTTCCCTTGCCGTTCTGGATAGCTGTTACCGCTTCCTCATGGCTAAAGGCTTTCTTGTAGGGCCGCTCGGAAGTAAGGGCGTCGTAAACATCGGCAATAGCCATGATCCTGCCCGAAAGGGGAATCGTTTCTGCCTGTAAGCCTAAAGGATACCCTGTTCCGTCCCATTTTTCATGGTGGGTTCCGGCGAAAATTTTTGCGTAATGCAGAAAGTCGCTCTCTTCCGCAACGGCTTCAATTTGTCCAATAACCCGTATGCCGAAACTGGTATGTTTTTTCATTTCCTCAAATTCTTCAGTGGTAAGCGGTCCTGGTTTTTTAAGGATCCGATCGCTGATTGCTATTTTTCCTACATCATGCAGCTGGGACGACTGCAGCAATAATTCAACATTCCAGTCCAGAGCCTCTTCCTGATACGGGCCGTTTTCCCGCAGGGCATTTATAAGCAGACTCACTCCGCGCTGGGTACGCTCTATGTGCCCGCCGGTTATATCATCCCGGCATTCTACCAGGTCCGCAACGGTTTTGAGTATCGCGTTTTGCAGCACCAGAACAGTTTTTGTTTTGGCGTCCACCATCTTTTGCAGATTGTCGTTGAAATTTTGAAGTTCGGCGGCCTGCTTTTCCAGGGTTTTTTTCTGCGCTTCTACCAGGAGGTGTACCTCGATCCGTTTTAGCAGTAAGGGCGGCTGAAACGGCTTAATAATGTAATCGATGGCCCCAAGGGAAAGCCCTTCAAGTTCGTCGTTGGATTCGGTCTTGGCGGTAAGAAAAATTACCGGAATATTTTTTTGTTCCGGCTTTGACTTGAGAATCTTGATCGCTTCGTAGCCGTCCATTCCCGGCATGTCGATGTCCAGCAGGATCAGGGCAGGGTGGTTGTTCTCCAAGAGGGCAAACATTTTTTCCGCCGAGGGGGCGGTAGCAACACTGTATTTTTCCGTCAGGACATTTTTCCCGATGCGCAGATTAGAGGGATTATCGTCTACCAAAATAATCAAGTCTTTCTTATTTTCCATTCCCGTTCTCCATGCCGCTGTTTAATAATAGCTTAATGGTATCCAGAGCCGCGTCATATTCAGCTATTAAAACCTGATCCGAAACAAGGTCCAATTTTGTCTGTATATTTGAATCGGGCGCTTGCCGCTTAAGTTCGTCCAGCAGCCGGTCAATGTCATTAACCTTTTGCGTTTTAAGGGCTTCGGCAAGTTCGCTGAAAAGCAACAGAAGCGCCGCATCCGGATCGTTTTTTGCCGGGCTGCCGGGGGCCGCCTCTTCCGCAGGCGCGCCGGCGTCCCCATTCAGGGCGGCGCGAATACCGGCGATAAGTTCTTCCAGATGCGCGGTAAAAGCGGACAGGGTTTTTCCAATTAGGGACAGGTCGCCGGCCTTGCCCGCCGCCTCAAGCCGCTCCGCTTCCGCGGAAACTGCCGCCGCGCCAATGGAGCCGGACGCGCTTTTGAGCGCGTGGACCTGGGTGGTAAAAGCGGGCAGGGCATCGCTGTCCGGCGGGTTTTGCAAAAATTGCAGCCGTTCCACTGCGTCTTTACGGAACATCGCCAGTACCTGCCGGTAGCCCCCGGCGGTTCCGCCGGTCATGGCGAGTCCCTGCTCTATGTCCACGCCGGGAATGGAAGAAAAGCCGCCTCTCCCTCCTCTGCTTCCTTTTTCCGCTCCCTCTCCTGAATAGACGGCTTCCTCCCTTCTGGCCTCCGCCTTCTGCTGTTTATCTTTCGGCAGCCACCTTCCCATAATCTCATCAAGTTTGGATACATCGATGGGCTTGGCGATAAAATCGCTGAAACCCTGGGCCAAAAACATTTCCCTCATTCCAGATACGGCGTTGGCGGTAAGGGCAATAATGGGAAGCGGCGGTTTTTCCGGCTGTTCATTTTCCAGGTCCCGTATGATCGCGGTTACCTCAACGCCGTCCATTTCCGGCATCATGTGATCCATAAACACCAGATCGTAGCTATTCCGCTTGATCAGTTCCAGGGCTTCCGCTCCGGAAAGGCAGACATCCACAGCCGTCCGGTAGGGGCTCAGAAGCCCCTCCGCCACTTTAAGATTGGTAACCATGTCATCCACCACCAGAAGCCGGGCGCCGGGGGCGATGAAGCGGGTTTCCATACCGGCGTTTTCGATATAGCCCCTGCGGTCCAGCGTTCCGTTGAGCACGTCGGCGATGGACAGGGACTGCACCGGCAGGGACACAAAACGCGCTCCGGGGATAAAGGATTCGGTTCCCCATTCGACAAGGAGGGCCAAACGGGGTTTCCGCTCCAGATGTTCCACTACCGGCTGTATCTTCTTATAAAGGCCATAGCCTGAAAACACATAGTACCATTCTCCGGCCCGCAAGGCTTCCTCAAAAGAAGCAATGTCCGTTACCATCTGATAGGGGACGGCGAGGTTTTCTAGGGACCAGCTGAGCGATTTTGCGTATACCGTCCGGCCCTCGTAGACCAGCACCTTTTTTTCACCCGGCCTGTCCACCTGGGCAAAGGGAATATCCGATACAACTTCCTGGGGAATAACTGCGGTAAAGGTACTGCCTTTACCGTACTCGCTTTCCACAGAAACATCGCCGCCCATTGCCAGGCACAGTCGCCTGGTGATAGCCAGTCCCAGGCCCGTTCCTTCGATGGCCCGGTTCCGTTTTATGTCAACCTGAACAAAATCGCCAAAGAGTTTACTCTGATCCTCTGGTTTTATGCCCGCGCCGGAATCGGAAATGGCTATGCGGAGGCGGATACGGTTTCCCTCCCGCGGCCCGCAGGCGGTAATGGTAACACTGATACATCCCCGCTCGGTATATTTTACCGCGTTGCCCAAGAGGTTAAGGAGTATCTGCCGCAGCCGCACTTCGTCGCCGGAAAGGCCGTTGGGAATATGGGAATCGATATTGGTAAAAAAGCGGATGGGCTTTTCTACCAGCCTCATACGGATAATACTTACGACGTCATTCACCAGAGAGGAAAGGAGGTACTTGACGGGGATGATCTCCATCCGGCCCGCCTCGATTTTGGAAAAATCCAGCAAGTCATTGATAATGGAAAGCAGGTTCGCGGAAGCGTGCTTAATATCGGCGGCGTATTCCCTTGACTCATTGTCGAGTTTCCCCCGCAGAAGCAATTCCGACATGCCCACGATGGCGTTCATGGGCGTACGAATTTCGTGGCTCATGTTGGCAAGAAAGTTGCTTTTAGTCCGGCTTGCCGCTTCGGCTGCCTCCTTGAGCTCGGAAAGCCGCCGGTTCTGATCGTCAATTAAACGGTCTTTGGTCTTCCGGGTAGTCTCGACGACTATAGGTACAAAGAAAACCATAATATAGGCGGCTGCGATGCGGGCCGCTATTTCCGGCTGGTAGTCGAAGCGGGATAATCCGGGGATAAACAACTCGGCGATGATTATCAAAAGCAGCGCGGCGGAAAGGGTAACGCCGTAGCTTAGTCCCAGAAGGGTAATGGTAAGTACCGGATACAAATAGATGAACACGATGCCATAGCCCTGGTATTCGCCGTTCCAGGCCAGCAGAATACAGAGAGCGCCATAACTGAACATAAGTACCGATGCCGGCACAATCTGGGGAATTCTGGTCCGGGACGCCATAAACATTACCGGGCAGATTATGGTAAGGGCGGCGCAAATTACCGCATCCAGATAGGCGCCCCCCGTCACATTCCAGATGGTAAATATCATAAGCGCCAGAAAACCGGCTGCGGTCATCAGGTTCATAAGCACATAACGGATCAAATAATCAGACATGCCGAATTTGTTTTTTTCGGAGTATTTTCCCGATGTGGCGATATTGATAAGCCGCGTGATAATTTTTCTGCTGGCTGCGGCGGGCGCGGCAACTTCCTGCCCGCCGCCGGTGTACCGGAATTCATCGCTCTCGTGGGCCTTGTACCAGTTGAACAGTATGTTGAGCATTCCGCATACTACCGTAACCACCAGGGCGCATATCTGGATGATCATCATGTTCCGGGAGTCCCGCTTCTGGGCAAGGATATCTTTATCGCTCAGGTCAACGCCGGCTGCGCAGTAAACCGAGCCGTCCTCCCGGTACACCGGGGCGTTGGCGGAAATAAGCCCGGTTCCGCTGGCCGTGTAGGAATTCAAATCCGAAACCCAGGTTCCGCCGCCAAGGATGCGGGGAACGGCAATTGCGGTTATGGGGTCTTCTGCGTTGTCAATATCAAAAAACACATCAGGGGTGTACATGTCCTGGGGGTCGGCGTCGTTGTCGATGATGTACTGAATCCTGCCGTCTCCGTAATCCCGCCAGTAGTAGACATAGAGGACCCCGTATTCTTCGGCAAATTGAACCAGCCGCTCTTTAAGCTCCCGGTATTCGGGAACGTCAATGTCCTGGATACGGTGATAGCGGTCCAGTTCTTCCACGCTGAGGTACTTTGCCGCAGCCTTTGCCGTGGCCAGAAGATGGTTCCGGGTGGCCTTGCTCATCATGATCTGGTAGCGGTTAATCCTGATATTTTCATATACTGAAACCAGCAGTATCATAAAGGCGGATACAAAAAAAATGCCCATGACCAGCCGCACCCTTATGGCCTGGGAAATTTTGTTGCCGCCTCCTGAAGCGCCGTCATTTGCATTGGTTTGCTGTTTTGTTTTTTTTTCACGCATAACCGTTCCCTTTGCTTTACCAGGTGATGATATAGCCGCCGCTCGCCTGTTTTACCTCATGGCGGTTTTCCACCTGGGCGGATGGTATACTATGAAAGGAAACAAGCGTCACCAGGGAAAAGGATAAGACGATACCAAGAATAAGCAGCAGGCTGAGCATGGTAAAGAACGCCGCAAAGGAAGATTTTGCATTAACAGCCGCCGCGCCGCCTAATGCCGGTTTGCCGTTCCTTTGTTTTTGTTTTTTCATTATGGTCATTTAGTATCTCCTTTGGCGGATAAGCCCTTGAGTGTTTCCCGCGCTGCATCAAATTCGGCCATTAATACTTCGTTGGAAATTTGTTCCAGCTTTTCTTTGGCGTACGAATCCAGCGGCTGCTGCAAAAGCGTTTCCAGAACACGGTCGATGCCGGCGGTGTTTTGTATTTCGAGGGCTTCGGCAAGTTCATCGAACAGCGGGCGCGGGTCAAAAGCCGCCTGCCCGTTTTGGTTAAGGTTGTTAGGCGGCGCGTTTTCGTTCAGGGCGGCGCGGATTTTCCAGGCCAGGTCCGCAAGGCGGGCAACGAAACCGGGCAGGGCATCGCCAATCAGATTCAGGCTGGCGGCCTTTCCGGCAGCCTCAAGCCGCGCCGCTTCCGCAGCAATTTCCGCCGCGCCGATGGTGGCGCACGCGCTTTTAAGCGCGTGGACATGGGTGGTAAAAAGCGGCAAAGCATCGGGCTGCGGCGTTTCCCGCAGCATTTCCAGCCGTTCCTCCACATCCTGGCGGAAAACGGCCAGCACCTGCCGGTAGCTTTCGATGGAGCCGCCGGTGAAGATAATTCCCTTTGCCGTATCCACGCCGGGGATAGAGAACAGGCCGGGGGGATGGGGGCCCGGCAGTCTTGCGCCGGCGGGCGCGGGGGCGCTTGCCTGGAGTTTTACCGCAGGCGGGCAGCCCTCCCCCCGCTTTAAACGTTTCTCTTTTGGAATCCATTTTGCCAGAATCTCGTTAAGCCTGGCTATATCGATAGGCTTGGAAAGGTAGTCGTTAAAGCCTTTTGCAATAAACATTTCCCTCATGCCGGTTATGGCGTTGGCGGTCAGCGCGACAATGGGCACGGTTGTAAAATATTCGCCATCAAGGGCGCGGATTGCGGCGGCGGTTTCGATACCGTCCATTTCGGGCATCATGTGATCCATAAAGATAAAATCGTAGCGGTTTTGCTTTACCATTTCTATGGCTTCCGCGCCGGAGAGGGCGGTGGCGATGTGCATCCGGTAAGGGGCAAGAAGGCCGCGGGCTACGGTAAGGTTGGTTCCTATGTCGTCTACAATTAACAGCTTCGCTTCCGGCGCGGTAAAGGGGACGGAGGTTTTTGTTTTTTCGTTTGAAGGGATTGCTATCTTGCTTTCCCAGGAAACGCCGATGGGACGCTCGTCTTTTACAAGCTGCGGAATAAGGGCGGTAAAGACGCTGCCTTCTCCATACACGCTTTCTACGGTAATATCCCCGCCCATGTGCTGGCAGAGTTTGCGGCTGATGGCAAGCCCCAGGCCCGTTCCCTCGACGGACTGGTTAAGTTTAATGTCAAAACGGGTAAAATCGCTAAAGAGCTTTGCCTGGTCTTCCGGTTTCAGGCCGATGCCTGAGTCCTTTACCGAGAGCCGCAGAAGCAGCCTTGCGCCTTCTTTTCCCTTTTGGAGATCCCCTGATACCCGCAGTTGAACGCCGCCGTGGTTGGTATATTTTACCGCGTTACTAAGCAGGTTAAGGATCACCTGCCGGATGCGAACCATGTCCCCCAAAAGGGCGGCGGGAAGGCCGGCGTCTACATCCACGGTGAAGCCCAGGCGTTTTTCCTCCGCCTTCATGCGGATAATGCTGGCGCAGTCGTTCAGGAGGGAGGCAAGCTGGTACTCGGCGGCGATAATATCCATTTTGCCGGATTCTATTTTTGAAAAGTCAAGGATGTCATTGATAATGGAAAGCAGATTGGTCCCCGCCTGCTTGATGCTCATCACGTCTTCGCAGGCATGGGAGGGCAGGTCTTTTTGGAGGAGCAGTTCCGCCATGCCAAGGATCGCGTTCATGGGGGTGCGTATCTCGTGGCTGGTGCTGGCCAGAAAGCGGCTTTTCGCCTCGGAGGCGGCCTCCGCCTGTTTTGCCGCTTCAATGTAGAGCTTGTTTTGAAAGATGATAATAAAGCAGCTAATAGCGGAAGATACTGCCAGGGCCTGGATATTATCCGCATAGGCTGAAAGCCTGGATTCAAACGGGGTAACCAGATCGGGATACAGGTATTCGGCAAAATAACAAACGGACTGTACCAGCACCGTTACAATCATCATAATGATTCCTTCTTTTCCCCGAAGGACCAGAATGGCGTTTAATACCGAAAGCAGAAAGTATCCCATTATTCCGCTTTCAAAACCGCCGCCGGTAAAATACACCGATGGAAGAATTACGAGGTTTACCAGGGAAAGGACGATAATCGAGCCAAGGCGGAATTGTTTGATCCGTCTGAGGTAAAAGAACAGTATCAGGGTAACGGCAAGAACGGCCAGAATAACCGCAACCGACAGAATGGGCCCCCCTACCAGAAAGGTCATGAGCGCTCCAATGCCGCTTGCCAGCATCATAAAAAAGCAAAGCAGAAAAAACTTTTTTTCTTCCAGACTTGCTTCTTTGGAGAAGGCATAGCGGTTGACCATTTTTTCAAGAAAAACCATGATATTGTTTTTCATCTGTTTATCTCCCTTTGCAGACCGCCAAACCGGAAACACCAGTTTTTGAACAAATTCCGTTTTGCTGCCACAGTTCAGCCTCAGAGCCTGTTCAAAATCTGGAATTTTGGCGGTGCAAACGCCAAAATTCTACCTTGCAGGCTCTCAATCCCTCAATAACCGTCATCCGCTTGCAGGTGATCCGCAATGCAGGCAATCAGCGCCGCAGGCTCGAATGGTTTGGTAATGTAGGCGGCGGCCCCCAGGGTATACCCTTCCGCTTGATCGCCGGATTCTGTTTTGCCGGTAAGGAAGATTACCGGTATATCCCTGGTTTCCGGTTTTGCCTTGAGGATTTTGATTGCCTCAAAGCCGTTGGTCATTGGCATGTCGATGTCCAGAAGAATAAGGGACGGCTTGTTGTTTTCCAGTAGGGAAAACATCTTTGCCGCCGAGGGGGCAGTGGCAACGGTGTACTGTCCGGTTAAAACGTTTTTACCGATGCGGAGATTTGCCGGATTATCGTCTACCAGCATAATCAGTTTTTTTTCGTTTTCCATCTGCCCCCCGTTTGTTATTCAACCTTGAATTTAAGGACTTCCCCGGAGAGGGTGTCGATATTGTTTTTGGTGCCGCCGCTTATCTCGTTGATCCGTTTTACGGTGACGGTTATCTGGTCCGCCCCGGAAGACATTTCGCTCATGCCGTTTTCAATCTGGGAAGTTATCTGCTTAAGGCTGCCGCTTTCCCGTATGGCTTCCTGCCCTTCCTGGGCTATTTCTTCCGCCTCCTCGCGTACCGTTCCGCTGATGTCCCGCAGCCGGGTTACCGCATCCAGAATCTGCCTGCTGCCGGATTCCTGTTCCTCCATGGCGCTGCGGATACCCGTTTCCTGATCCGCTACAGTCCGTACTTTTACATCGATGTCCTCAAAACGGTCAAGTACGTTTTTGGTTGACTGGGTAACCATGTCTATCGACGCCTTGATCTTCTTGAGCATTTCCGCGGTGGTTTGTGACTGCCGGCTTGAGTCCTCGGCAAGTTTGCGGATTTCCCCGGCCACTACGGCAAAGCCTTTTCCCGCTTCTCCGGCATGGGCGGCCTCGATGGCGGCGTTCATGGAAAGGAGGTTGGTTTGACTTGCGATATTTTCCATTACCGAGTTGATTGCCAAAAGCCCTTCAGACTGCCGGGCGATCTCCTGAAATTCCCCCGAAATATTTTGTAAATCCCTCCGGCTGACTTCCGAAGAATCGGCCAGGGCCTGTACGTTTTTGGAATTTTTTACCAGGGTCTCCGCCACCGACCGGATATTGGCAAGCATCTCCTCTATGGCCGATGACGACTGGACAACGCTTTCCGACTGCTGGGCAATATGGCTGTTAAGGTTTTTGATGTGTTCCATAATATTCGCCATGGAGGTTCCAACCTGGTTTACCTCCCCGGCCTGATTCCCGGTAAGGCCCTTCATACTCTGGATCGCGGCGGCAATCCGGTTCATTGAACCGACGGTGGCGTCCATTTGTTCCGCCAGTTCCGCGCCGGTTACTGAAAGCGACCGGGTTTTGTCGCGGATAACGGCTACCAGGCCCTGTATCTTTTCAAAGGTGAGGTTGAAAATTTTTGAAAGGCTTCCTATTTCGTCATTGCCCGCCGAATCGAGCCGCCGGGTAAGGTCCCATGTTTCAGCGATTTCGGAAAGCACAACGACGCTTTGGTTCAGCGGTTTAACCAGGCGGAAGATAAAGGCATTGATGATAATAAATATCAGCAGGATGGTGAGGATCATAACCAGAAAGAGGATCGCGATAAGGCTTTGGAAAATCATGCCGGAATTGAGGGGCATATAAACCGCCATGTACCAGTTAAGCTGGGGAAGCCGGCCTACCGCGTATTCGGCATTATCCAGCGTAAAGGCCCTTACCTGATCCGGCCCCAGCGCCTTTGCCGCGGCTTCCACCGTTCCCCCGTTTTTTTCCCAGTGGCGGGCTATGGTTTGTTTTGCTTCCATAAGCCTGCTGTCCCGCGCGCCGGTTATTTCCCCCTGCCCGTTAAAGAGGAACAGCTCCGCATTGCCGCCGCCTTCGCCGCCAAAGAGCGCGTTAATAAAGTCGGTTAAATCGATGCCGGTTCCTACAATGCCAATAGCCCTGCCCCGCCGGGCGTGCCCGCCTTCAAATACCTGGGCGTTGATCCAGAGCATTGTTTTTTTAAGCCCAATGTCGTAGTTTACATTAAAGTTAAAAAGCTCATTCTGGGTAAGGGTCCAGGTGTACCAGTTCGAATCGGGATCGGCGGGGTTGAGGGTATACATATATTCATCGCCAAAGTAGTAACGCCGGTCGGTATCGTTTATCCAGAACACGTTGTTTCCGGTAAAGGCGGAACGGTACCCGGCAATTTCCGCAAAGGCCATTGATTCCAGTTCCGCATTGCCGGGATCAAGAAAATACCGCCGGATAAGGGGGGAATCGGCCATTTTCAGGGCCAGGGCTATCTCCCTTGAAACCTGCCCCTCAAGCCGCAGCCGCCTGGTTTCGATAAGCCGGGAAAGCTCCGCGGAGGCGGTGTTCCTGATAATTTGATTCATGGAAAGGAAAAAAGCGGTTCCCCCTCCAGCCAGAATGATAAGAAACAAAATGATTGAAAAGACAAGAAACCGGTACTTGATCGATGTCTTTCTTTCGGACTTTTTGTCCCTATTCGTTTTCATGCAGCACCTCTTTTATAAGTAATAAAGCCGAATCAAATTCGGCTATTAAGACCTGATTGGAAATTTGTTCCAGGGTTTCCCGTGTGTTTGAATCCAGCGGCTGCCGGCCCAGTTCTTCCAGCAGCCGGTCGATGGCTTCGGTTTTTTGCGCCTGGACCGCGCCGGCCAGTTCCCCAAACAGGGGGCCTAAGCCCGTCCGCCCGCTTTGATCCCCGGCGGCGGCGCTTTCCCCCAGCGCGGCGCGGATTGACCGGGCCAGTTCCGCAAGGCGCTGCGCAAAACCGTCCAGGGTTTCCCGGATAAGGGCAATGTCGCCGCTTTTACCGGCGGCCTCAAGCCGCGCCGCTTCCGCCGAAATTGCCGACGCGCCGATGGACGCCGCCGCGCTTTTAAGCGCGTGAACCTGGGTGGTAAAAAGCGGCAGGGATTCAGGCGGCGGCTCTTTTTGCAGCAGGGGCAGCCGCTCCTGCACGTCTTTACTGAATATGGCCAGTACCTGCCGGTACCCCGCCACTGTGCCGCCGGTGGCGGCAATTCCCTTTACCGTATCCAGGCCGGGAATGGGGGGAAGGCCGGGGGGCGTTGCGGGGGGCGGAGCGCCCCTGCTTTGGGGAGTAACGGAACCTGACCTGGTTACATAAGGCGGCTGTGCCGCCCTGCCGGCAAAACGGTCAGGTGCAGTGAGGGGGGAGACTTCCCCCCCTTTTATTTGTTTTTCCTGGGGTATCCATTTACCCAGGATTTCGTTCAGTTTGGCGATCTCTATGGGTTTGGACAGGTAGTCGTTGAATCCTTTTTCCAAAAACATTTCCCGCATCCCGGAAATTGCGTTGGCGGTAAGGGCGATAATGGAAACCGGCTTTCGGGTTTCGCCTTTGGCGGAATTTTGTTCCGTTTCCCATGCCCGGATCAGCGCGGCGGCCTCGGCGCCGTCCATGCCGGGCATCATGTGATCCATAAACACGATATCCCATTCACGGCGTTTTACCAGTTCCACCGCTTCCCTGCCCGACAGGCAGGCGCTTACCTCCATCCGGTAGGGGGCAAGCAGGCCCTCCGCCACGGTAAGGTTGGTAGCGATATCGTCTACAATCAGGATACGGGCCTTCGGGGCAATGAAACGGACTTCAGTCTTTTCCTGCCAGGCTTTAGTTTCCCTGCCGTTCAGAAGATTGGCGACGGGAACGGCATAGGCGGGGCTTACGATAGCCTGGGCGTTTTCAAAAGACGGCAGGTCCCCCAGTTCGGCAAGCAGGACCGGAACGGCGGGAAGCCGGTTCTCCTGTATAAAGGCGGCGGCTCTGGTGTAAAGCCGGGAAGAAACAAAAACGAAGGCCCAGGGGCCGGACTCCGGCCCGCCGCCCATTTCCAGCAGGGCAAATAGCTCCGCTTCACCGGCAGTCATAAAGGGGACGCCCAGGTTTTCCAGGGTACGGGCAAGGGAGGCGGCGCGGCGGCTCTGGTGATCGCAGAGCAGTACCGCCTTGGCCTGTGGATTCTCCACTGCCGCCAGGGGCAGCGCCGGGTTTTCCGGGGCACGGGCCTGTAAAATCTTCGCGGTAAACCCCGAGCCGGAACCGTATTCGCTTTGCACCGTAATGTCCCCTCCCATAGCCCGGCAGAGGCTGCGGGTAATGGCAAGCCCAAGGCCCGTTCCTTCGATGTTTTTATTTTTTGCCATATCCAGCCGGACAAAATTGCCAAAGAGGCCGGGCAGGTCCGCCGCTTGAATGCCTATGCCGGAATCGGCGACTTCCATGGAAAGGATCAGTCTTCCATCGCCGTTTTCCTGGACGGCGCTTACGTCAAGGGCTATGTATCCTTCGCGGGTGTATTTGGCGGCGTTGGAAAGAAGGTTAAGAAGTATCTGCCGTATCCTCGCCTCGTCCCCCAAAAGCCGGCCCGGAAGGCACGAGTCCACATTAACGGTAAAAAGGATGGGTTTTTCGCTGATCCGCACCCGGGACACGTTGATTACGTCGTTGAGCAGAGACGAAAGCTGGTAGGGCGCGGCGGTTATTTCCAGGTTTCCCGCCTCGATTTTCGAGAAATCCAGAATGTCATTGATAAGCGAAAGGAGGTTTGCCCCGGCCTGTTTTATCTCACGCACATACTCGGCCATTTTGGGAAGGGTCTGTGAACGCAGGGCCAGTTCCCCCATGCCGATAATGGCGTTCATGGGTGTACGGATTTCGTGGCTCATCCGGGCCAGAAACGATGACTTGGCCCTGCTTTCCTCGTCGGAACGAATCCGCGCCGCCTCCAGGCGAAGCAAAACTATTCCCAGGGAAAAAGCCAGAATAAGGCCTAGAGCCGATAGCATCAACCCGGCGTAATACAAGTCGCGGTAAAAACTGTAATAGGGTGTAACCAGGCCCACATACCAGCCGTTAAACAGGGGGCGGAAAAACACCAGCGCCTTTTTGCTGTTGCTGTCGCGGATTCGCATGGCCGAGACGCTTTCTCCGGTTCGCAGCAGCCGGGCCAGTTTCTGGTAATCGTTTCCCAGTTCTTCCATAGGACGCATCCGCATTGATTCCTGGGGGTGAGCCACTACATGCATGTTCTGGCTAAGGAGTATGCCGTAACCGCCTTTGGAAAGGCTCAAATTCTGGATATATTCATTCAGCCGGGAAATGTTAAGGTTCAGCGCAAGAATACCATCGATGCCGCCCCGCTCGTTATCAATGTTTCGTACCGCGGAAATGATCACTTCGCCGGTAAGAGCATCCTTGTACGGCGCGGTATAGGCCGTTTTGCCGCTGTTCCGCACCGCCGTCTGATACCAGGGCCGCTGCTGGGGGATATAATCGTCGCCGGGATTAAGGCCCATGCTGTCGATGAATTCCCCCCGGATATATCCGTAGATGCCGTATAGCCGCAATTCCCCTTCCTGCTGCTGCATCCAGCCGGTGGTGGCTGTCAGATACCGGAGCAGTTCTTTGTTGTTTGCCCCGGAAATGATCATGCTTTGGACGGTATGGTAGGTATTGAGCAGGCTGGTATCGGCCTCCGCAAAGGCGGAACGTATACGGGCCTCTACCGCGGAAAGGGACCAATCCGAGCTTTCCAATAGCCGGTTCCAGAGAATGCCCCGTACAAAAAGGTAGCCTGTTAGCACCATAATAAAAAAAGCCCCAAACACCAGGAGAATCTGGGTGGATTTTTTGGCCTTTTTCGGAACGGCTTTCCAGAGCGGTTTCTTCATGGCTGGGTCTCAATCACCGTGCGGTAGTACCAGTCAATACTGCTGAGTATCTCGCTGTCGGAAAGGGTTTTTCCCTCCGCGCCGATCCGGCGTCCGTCATTGGTTTCCAGAACGCCGTCAAAAATATTAAAGTTCCCGTTTTTGATACGCTCCCTGGCTTCCGCCACCGCCTCGCCGGTTCCCGGCGCGGCAAGGTTTTCGGCAAGGGGGGTAATGTCCACTACCCCCTCTTTAAGGCCGTAAAAATGCGGCGCGGACTTAAAGGTTCCCTGCATAACGCTTTCCACAAACCGGGTATAGAACGCGCCCCAGTTGATCACCACCGATGTAATCACTGCCAAAGGCGCGTCCCCCCTCATGTCGCTGTAAAAGCCGATACCGCTTATGCCGGCCTTCTGGGCCGCTATTTGGGGAGTTGGAGTATTGCAGTGCTGGGCCATCACGTCGCAGCCTGCGGCGACAAGGTATTCGGCGGCCACGTTTTCGCCCATAGGATCAAACCAACTGTAGGTAAGGCGCACATACACCCGCGCCGAGGGATTCACGGTTTCCACCCCCAGGGCAAAGGCGTTGATTCCCCCGGTAACTTCGCTGTTGTCTTTTCCCATAGCCGCCACATAGCCTATTTTGTTTGTTTTTGTTTTTAGCCCCGCCACAATGCCGCTCAGGTAGCGTCCGTGGTACAGCCGTGCGGAGTAATTGGTAAAATTGCTGCCGTTGTATTTGTACCCTGTGGCGTGGGCAAAAACCACCTGGGGAAATTCGGCGGCCAGTCGCTCACAGGCGTCCATGTAACCCCAGCTGGTGGCAATGATGATGTTGGCCCCTTCGGCAATACAGTCCCGCATGGCCGATTCAGCCTCGGCGCTGTCGCCATCAAAAATATCGATCTTGCGGATAAGCTGATCTTTGGCGAGGCCCAGATTCCGCTGCATCTCCATAGTTCCGGTATAATGAGCGTAATCGTACCGTGAACGCTCGTCGATTTGGTTGGGGTGGATTATGCCGATCTTTACCTGTTTCTTTTCCAGGGGCATTCCGGGCCGCCACGCCTGTTTTTCCTGTTTTGAACAGCCGGCCATAAGGAACGGAACAATCAAGGCCAAAAAAACAGTTTTTTTAGCGGTTGTTGTTGCAAAACTAAAGTTTTGCAACAAGCTCTTTCGCCCGTTCATTCCACCACCGTCCGGTAATACCAGTTAATTCCGTCCCGTATCTCGCTGTCGGAAAACCGCCTGCCCGCCACGCCTATAAAACGGCCATCGTTGGTTTCAAGAACGCCTTCGAACACGTCAAAGATTCCTTCTTCAAGCCGCAGCCGTTCCTCAAGAATTTTCTCTGCCGTTCCCGGCGCGGCGTTGGCCGAAAGGGGGCTTATGTCCACCGCTCCGTCTTTCAGGGAACCAAAATAGGGCGCTGCGGTAAAACTCCCGTCTATAACGCTTTGCACCAGCGAGATATAATAGGCCCCCCAGTTCCAGACCGCCGATGTAAGCGCCGCCTGGGGCGCGTCGGCGGTCATGTCCGTATTGTAGCCGATGCTCCAAACCCCCGCCCGCTGGGCTTCGATCTGGGGGTTGGGCGTATCGCAGTGCTGGGCTATTACATCGCAGCCTGCGGCAATCAGGCTGCGGGCCGCGTTCATTTCGCCCATAGGATCAAACCAACTGTAGGTAAGGCGCACGTGAATCCGCGCGCCGGGCTTAACCTTTTCCACCCCCAGGGCAAAGGCATTAATCCCCCCGGTAACCTCGCTGTTGTCCTTCCCCATAGCCGCTACATAGCCGATTCTGTTGGTTCTGGTTTTAAGGCCCGCGGCAATGCCGCTTAAATACCGGGCCTGGTATATCCGCCCAAAGTAGTTGGTAAAATTGGTTCCATTGTACCTGGAACCCGTTGCGTGGGCAAAAACAACCGAAGGAAATTCCGCCGCCAGGCGCTCGCAGACATTCATGTAACCCCAGCTGGTGGCGAAAATAATCTGCGCCCCCGCCGCAATGCAGTCCCGCATGGCGCTTTCAACCAGCGCCGTTTCACCATCGAAAATATTAACCTTGCGGATAATCTGTTCTTCCAAAAGCCCCAGTTCCCGCCGCATAGCCTTAATACCTTCGTCATGGGCAAAGGTGTAACCCGAATGTTCGGCCAGGGGATTTGAAATATAGATAACCCCGATTTTGATCTTTTCCTGTGCCAGCGGCATACCCGGTTTCCACAAGGCCGCCTGTTTTGTACAAGCAGGAACAAGCAGCGCCGCCGTAATCAGGACAAGTGCGCCCAGCCGGAGCTTGATCCCTTTGCTTCTCACTTCGCAACTCCTTTTTAACTTTTTATAATAGAGGGGGGAAGCCTCCCCCCTGGGCCGCAATCCGGCCATTTTGTTTGTTGGGCAGCCGTGCCGCCTTTGGGTAAAGTGGCCGGATTGCGGCCCACCCCCCTCTGCGGGGCTCTGCCCCGCAACGCCCCGCCGTCTATCCATATTTTGCGACCGCTGTTTTATGTATGTATTATACCATAAGAAAAGCAAGACAAGACAGTAACCTGCAGCTTCTATTCCCCGCAGTACGTGAATACCGCCATAAAAACGATCTTTAAGAGCCTGTTCAAATTGTGGATTTTTGCAGTCAATAGACCGCAAAAATCCCGATTTTTGGGCTCTTTTGGAGCCTGCAAGGTAGAATTTTGGCGT
>JAITHQ010000044.1 GCA_031279925.1 Treponema sp.
ACAATGACCGTCCTCCGCTGGACCCGGCGAAACAGGAACGATATACCATACGAACAACGGTAGAACGGGCAAAGTCCCATTTGAAAGACAGCTTTATTCCCCGTTCAATATATGTGAAAGGTTACAAGAAAGTATCGTTTGTGTTAATGGCCGCGGTACTATGTCTGGCCGCCCTGAAGTACCTCCAGCTATTGATTTAGGGGTTTTGGAACAGGCTCACTTCTTAAAAGATTTTGGACAGGCTCTGAGAAGAATACCCGAAAAAAGCGGGTGGATATGGATAGACCAAGACCTGTGCCGGGAAAGAGGACGCGCCCTCCGGGGTGTACCGGTGCAGAATACTAAAAACGTCCGCGCCTTCCGCCGCGTCAACACAGCTGCGGCTTTGAATGGCGCGGCTGCTGCCGCCCCGCTGTGCTAGGGCGGAACTACAGCATCAGCCCGCTTTGAAGACTGGTTCAAAAACCGCCTGTTACCCCCTATTCCCAAGGATACACCATAATTATGGTCAACGCCTCATTGCACCGGAAACAGGCGCTCCGTAAAACTGCCGGGGCAATGCGCGGCTGCTCTTCCTGCCGCCCTATTCGCCTGACTTTAATCCCATTGAAAAAACATGGGCTCATCTCAAAAGAAGGCTGCGTGATAGTGATTCCCATTTTGATACTCTTGAAAATGCCGTCTACGTTTTCCTTTAGTTCCCTTTTATTGAACAACTATATGGGGAGGGAAATTTTGGAAACGGGGGTATTATGTGGGACAGTAGGAAAACATGGAGATTGAGAAGGTAATACAACAATATGCCAAGAATCAGGGTAGAAATCCAGATAACTATGAAACGATAAATGAAGGGAAACAGCTTGAATTATTTCCGTATCATGCTAAAGCATGAAGGCCAAAAATACCGAGGGTTCTGCCCTGCGGTATTTATCTTGGAAATAGATGTCCAGTGAGCTGTCCAGCCTACCCCCACCTCGGCACGCAGGCAGGGACGAGTATAGGAATCATTGCCGTACCGGCAGGTTGTCTTTTTTTCAATACCCGGGGGAGGGGGGCGTAGCACGGTTTTCCCAAGAGAGACGGCTTCGGGTAAAGTTATTTGGTACTACCAAACTTATGACGAGGACGTCCGGCACACGGTAGCGCATAGTACCAGGGCGACTACCATAAAATTCTGACAAGATATCTCTGTCCGAAACAAAAATCAAAATGATTAAACCATTTGAATTTTCGCCGGATTGCATCAGGCTTTTTCGTCCGGGCAAACAAGCGGCCTGATTTCTTCCAACGTTCCGGTTGTTTACATATTTTGCAAGGGCAATAAGAGCATTGCGAAGCTACGTTCCACAATGCAAAACGGTATGTACTGCAATAAGGCGTGGGAAGAGGCGTAAGCGACTGACCTAGCCGAATGGAGGCCAAGCCTACCATAGGCGGGCGACAATCCTTGTGTGCAGTACCATCCGCACCTCATTTATTTTGTACTTTTTTATTTATGGATTAAATCATAAACTAAACACATTTTTTTTATTTTATTACTATCACCTAGTTTCCGTAAGCGGGGAGTTGACCAATTTCTTATAACCAGACGCTCCTTAACAAGCATCCAACTCCATACTCGATAAAGAACTAACGTTCCATCCTAAACAAAATACGGCTGTTTGGCTTTTTTATTTGAAGTCAGAATAGTCCCGGCATCTTTTGTCCAGACAAATTTGCGGCCCGATGCGTTCCACCCTTTTATATAATCGCCAATTGCCTTAGTTAACTGCGCCACGCTTTCTCAACTCTGGCGGTCTATCCTCTTGTTCGGTATCTCCGCAAATCACCGTTCCACCTTATTAGCCATGACGAATGCATGGGCATAACATCCAGTGCAAATAGCCCTTTGACTTTATCGGATGACAAATACTTTTTGGCCTCTTTTGCTTTATGTACGGAGTAATTATCCAGAATACTGAGCCTGTTGCAAAAGTTGGTTACTTTTGCAACAGGCTCTTGCAGTTTCTCAGGCTAAAGCCTTACGAAACGTGCATTTTTAAGAGGTTGCTGTTGCAAAACTGAAGTTTTGCAACAGCCTCTACTATGAGGGACTTTTCCTTTCGGACATTCTCGGTTCAGTTTCTTCAAAAACGCTATAAAATTTTTGCTCTGGTGTTCTTTGTTCGTTGTACCTTTCACAGTGCCGGTAAGCATATCCAGCGCGGCGAATATCGTGGTTGTGCTGTATCTGAAGCAAATGGCGCTTTGACCGGCGGAAATATGCGGCTCTAGCGGCAGCAACGGCGCACTCCGTCCAAGGGCTTGTATCTGCGATTGCTCGCCTACGCACAGTACTATCGCGTTATCCGGCGGATTGAGATATAAATCGGCGACATCGATGGGTTTTCCTGAAAATACCTATTGGTACTGAACTTGAATGTCTTGACCAGATGCGGTTTTATGCCGCGTTTTCGCAATAAACTATTCACCGCCGTTTTATTCACCTTAAACTTTTTGGCAAGGCAGCGGATGCTCCAATGGCTTGCGTTTTGCGGCTTTTCATGGCAGGCCGTCTGGCAAATATTGTTCTTCGTCTCTTCGCTGAGACCCGGCGCAAACCGCTCGGTAGCCGCCTTGCGTATGTATACGCGATATGCCCGGCTCTTAACAGTTTTCCATGAGGATTGTATTCTCGTTGTCCACATTCGGTATGATTTTTTCAAGTATAAAGTACATCATACCGCTTGTTCTTTATCTATATTTGTTTTGGACAAAATACTAGGTTGACTGACCGGCCTGCAATGTGTAACCTGCTTCGGTATTGTATTCTCGCAGTTGATCGAGTTTTCTTTTTATTTCCTCCGCCGAACGGTACAAAATTTCGTTATCCGGATGTTGATATATCCGGGTAATTACCTGGGTTTTATGCCCCATTAATTTCATAATCTCTTCCTGACTAAGATTCGCCATTTGGTAAGTACCAAAGCTATGCCTAAGCCAATAGGGCGTCCACGGTTTATCCGCAGCGCCAACATTAGACAGGCCCCGCCTGAAAGCCTGTATAACCGCTACAGCGCTTACCGGCCTTTTTCCATCAATCGAAAAAATGAAATCCCGGTCCCGCTTGTAGGGAGAATGCCGCCTCCAGCATTCCAGAGTGCTTACCGTTTGTTGTGTAAGAAAACCCGCCTTGACTGTTCCGGTCTTTGTTTCCTTTATTCGGTCCGCTGTTCCCGATGCAACCCCCTTTCTGAAAGGGATAAATCGTTTATCAAAATCAATATCCGCCCAGGTTAAAGCCCGTACTTCGCCTGGCCGTGAGCCGGTATCCTTGAACACCATCATCATGGCGGCCCACATCGCAGACTTCCACACTCTAACCAGTTCATCGAGGGAATCGGGAAAGAGTTTATCCATAAAAACCTTGTCTATGACTCCCCTGGGTTTCACCGGCTTCGTATTAAAAGCCCGAATCCCGTTTACCGGGTTACTCTCTAGTACATCCAGATCCCGCAGTTCCTCAAAAACTAAACTCATGGTACACATGATTTTATTTTTGGTTGAACCGGCCAAGGGTTTACCCTCAGGCGTTTTTAGATACAGGAGCCACTGGTCTATAACACGCCTCCTTATCTCTTTGGGGTTATATGAGCCAAAGGTAGGAATAACATAAACATCCAGATGACTCTGCCTTCCAAATAGATATTTTTCTGGATATACATGCCCTTTCATCCGCATCTTCTCCGCCCAATACCCGCCTGCCGAAAAAAAACCTTTACAATAATACGCTAAATCATAAGCCATATAAATTTATCGGCGCTTTTTGGGTTTTCAATATTTCTGACATCGAATAAACGTCCGCGCCGGACGTTAATCGTCCCGGCCGGGACGTTAATGATCCCAGAGGGCGGGGGAAAACCGCCCCCGGTTTCAGTTGGATCCTTTGGCTCAAGGCGGCGTTGCCGCCGGGCCTATCAATATGGATTTTAAAGTTTTTAGGAGGCTTTCTATGAAGAAAGACGTATGGAACGGCGTTGCGCTGCTTTTAGTGGCGATTGCCGTGTTGGCGCTGAGCGGCTGTCCGGTGGACAGCAGTGACTCGACAGATAATGGGACTGAAACCCCGAAAGATTCTGTCGGCCTTAAGTCTGTTACGATTAATGGCGTGGCGGTGGATATCGGCTTTAAGGGAACTGCCGGTTTTGCCGGTTCCGAAGGATGGGGGTTCAA
>JAITHQ010000070.1 GCA_031279925.1 Treponema sp.
CTCGAAGACAAAGCCATGGGCAATTATGATGACGGACGCATCAAAACCTTCCGGGACTTTTACAGCCCATTAAAGGCAAACGGAGATGGTAAAGAAAGAGAAGCCGGTATAGCCGGTAAATATACCTACTATCGCCCCGGCGACCCTGTACTGGGGTGGAAAAAAGAAGAATAAACGCCGGGGGCGCGAATCAACGGTTCGCCCCCCGGCGCGGGCGGAATCCCGCGGCTCTTACCGGCTCGCCGCTTCCCACTCATGGATAAAACGCAGCGCATACTGCTGAATACCGCCGAAGTAAGCGTCAATAAAAGCGGTCAGGTCCCGGCCCACATAGCGGTAGTGCCAGCTCTCCCAGCGGTAGCCGGTAACCGCCTCGTAGCCGTCCGGGAAGGAAAGAGACCAGCCAAAACTGCCCGCGTTAACCGCCATCCAGCGCCCGGCAGGGGTGGCGGCAAAGGAATTGGTGATGGAGCCGAAGTCCACCACCAGCCCCGTCTGATGCTGACTGTACCCCGGCCTGGCCGATTCCCGGTCCGCAGTCTCCTGGCCTGATTCCCGCACATTCCGGGCGTAGACTTCCTCCTGATATGCGGCGGAGCGGTAGGCGGAAGAGGCGGTCAGCGTGATTCCATCGGCCTTGGCAGCGGAAGCCATTTCTTCCAAGGCTTCCGCTGCGGCCTGCCGCAAACGCAGCCCTTCCCGGCCTACCCAGTAGGAAGGTCCGGTAAGCGCTGTCAGGTCTCCGGGCTCATAACCGCTGGGCAGGGGATGGGTCTTGTCTACCAATGCCCGCAAAGCCGGATCCCCTGAAAGGCAGATCAGCAAGTCCATGATGAAGGCGGGGCCCTCAGCCGCCGCGTCCAGCACCCGCCCGCCTATATCGGGGGGCAGTTCAGCAGCCTCGATGATCCGGCCCAAGAACTCGTCCATGACCGAGACGGGTTCCGCTTCGGCCAGGTACTGTTCAGCGGGCGGCGGAGGAGGAGGGGCGGCTTTTGTGCATGACAAAGGTAACCAAACAAAGAGCAGCGGCTTCAAAATTTTCATAAGCTCATATTTGATGAATTTTTATAATGTTTCAAGCGTTTTCGGAAGAGCGGCGGGGGTTCCACCCCCGCACCCCCGCCGGGAGGCCATCGAACCTTTGGTTCGCGGCCCCCCGGTCCCCCGGGCCGGCTTGGTTGCGCGCTCAGGGAAAACAATGCGCAGGCGATTGGGGGGCGCGGGGGGCCGCGAACCTCCGGTTCGATAGCCCCCCGCATTCTTTTCTATTATACTACCATTATGCAAATAAAAGCCGACCTCCATATCCACTCGCGGTTTTCACGGGCCACCAGCGCCAAACTCACCCCCGCTTACCTGGACCGCTGGGCCCGGATCAAAGGACTCGGCCTCGTGGGAACCGGGGACTGTACCCATCCCCTCTGGCTCCAGGAACTGCGGGAGCAGTTGGAGGACGCCGAAGAAGGCTGCTATGTACTCAAAGAACCCCTGCGAAAGGCATTTGATACAGGCCCCGCGCTGACCGAAGGACTGCCGGAGCCGGACCGCGCCGCAGAACCGCCCCGTTTTGTTCTGAGCGGCGAGATCAGCACGATCTACAAACGGGGAGACCGGACCCGGAAGATACACCACCTCACGCTCCTGCCGGACTTCAAAGCGGCGGCTGCCCTCCAGACCCGGCTTGAACGGGTGGGCAATATCCGCTCGGACGGACGGCCCATCCTCGGCATCGATTCCCGCGACCTCCTCGCCCTGATCCTGGACGCCGACGAGCGGGCCCTGCTCATCCCCGCCCATATCTGGACCCCCTGGTTTTCCGCCCTGGGGGCCAAGTCGGGCTTTGACTCCATTGATGAGTGCTACGGCGATCTGGCGTCCCGGATTTCCGCCATCGAAACCGGACTTTCCTCCAATCCCCCGATGAACTGGGCCGTCCCGTCTCTGGATCGCTTTGCGGTAATTTCCAACTCCGACGCCCATTCGCCGGACAAGCTGGGCCGGGAAGGGACAGTCTTCGAAATGGAACGCTCCTTTCCGTCCTTGACTGCCGCCCTGCGCTCAGGCGCAAGCGCGGAGCCGGGCAGCCCGGCCCCGGACGGCTCAAGGCCGAAGATCATCGAAACCATCGAGTTCTTCCCCCAGGAGGGCAAGTACCACTACGACGGCCACCGGAACTGCGGCGTATACCGGGGCCCCGGCGAGGCGGCGGACGGTATCTGCCCGGTCTGTAAAAAGCCCCTGACCAGGGGGGTGATGGGAAGGGTGCTGGAGCTGGCGGAACGGCCCGTGGATGAACACGCCCTATACGCTGTGGACGGGCGGTTTCCAAACCGGCGGCCCTACCGCTCCCTGGTTCCCCTGAAGGAAATTCTCGGTGAGCTGCTGCAAACCGGGCCGGACTCCAAAAAGGTGATGGCCGCCTACAACAGCCTGATCGGACAGGCCGGGAGCGAACTCTCGATCCTGATGGATATGGATGCCGCCGGGATTGCCGGGCTCCGCTGCCCGGGCCTGTCCGGTGAACTGCTGGCCGGGGCGCTTGAACGGATGCGGGCCGGGGAAGTGTCCATCACGCCCGGCTACGATGGTGAGTACGGGGTTATCCGGGTGGTTTCCGGCGCTCCGGCAAAGCGAAACGCCGCTTCGGTTAGAGCCTGTTCAAAATCTGGAATTTTGGCGTTGCAAACGCCAAAATTCTACCTTGCAGGCTCTAAAAGAGCCCGAAAATCGGGATTTTTACGGTCTATTGACCGCAAAAATCCACAATTTGAACAGGCTCTAAGGGTTTCCCAAAATGCAAGCGCTACAGAATTTCCATCCTGCCCGCCTTTTTGATCTGCTCCACGATTTCCCGCACCTGCTGGGTTTCGCCCTTTCTGGTAATAAGCGCCGCAGGCGGGGAACCGTCCCGGCCTGAACGGATCACCACGATAAGATCGTCGAGCCCTGCAAGGGCAACGGGAATATCGGAATCCACAAAACAGTTTTTCACTGTAAGCGGCGCGGCGTACAATTCCGATCCGGTGTCACCCAGGAGCTTTGCATATTCCTCCCAGTTGCCAATGTCAATCCAGTCAAAGGCTGCTTTTACCACAACCGTTTGCGGGCATTTTTCGGCAATTGCGTAATCAAAAGAAATGCCGGCTGTCTTACGGTAGGCGTTTTCCAGCCCTGTCCATCCGCCCAGTATCTTGATCCCTTTTGTTTTGCCGTAAGCTGCCGAGCCAGGCGCTTTGAGCTTTTCAAAGGGGCCTATCACGCCGGGGGCAAGGCGCTTGAATTCGCTCCGCATATATTCAGTGGAAAAGGCAAACATTCCTGAATTCCAAAAGAAGCGCCCAGATGCAAGAAAATGCTCTGCCGTTTGCCGGTCTGGTTTTTCCCGAAAGGCCGCCACTGCGTGTACGCCTTTAGCAAGCGGTTTTGCCGTTTCAATATAGCCATAACCGGTTTCGGGCCGTGTGGGGGGAATGCCAAAGACGGCCAGGTTTCCCTGTTGGGCAAATTGCGCGGCAAGGGCGGCGCAGCGTTTAAATTTTTCCAGAGGGCGGATGATGTGATCGCTGGTAAGTACCAGCATGGCGCGGTCAGCGCCGCCTGTAAGCGCTGAAAAAACTACGGCGCAGGCAATAGCAGGGGCGGTGTTTTTGGCAAGCGGTTCAGGAATCAATACCAGCCGTTTTTTTTCGGCAGCGCTCAAAGCCGCGCAGGCTTCAAGCGCAAGAGGGATATGGGACTTTCCCGTAATGACGATCACCCGGCCAGCCTCGCCCGTTACCGCCAGCGCCCGTTCTACCGCAAGGGAAAAAAAGCTGCGCCCCTCACCCCTGGCCGCCGGCAGAAACTGCTTGGGCCTGCGGGAGCTACTCGCCGGCCAGAGCCGCGTACCGGAACCGCCAGCCATGATCAAACAATCACCAAACATATAAGGTTCCGGCTGTATACGGCGTTTTTTTTCTTTTACATGTATATTATTGGGCATTCGGTAATCTCTAATATAAGCCAAATAATACTTCCTTGAGTGTGCGCAAGTCAAGGG
>JAITHQ010000069.1 GCA_031279925.1 Treponema sp.
GTATCTTAGAGCCTGTTCAAATTGTGGTTTTTTGCGGTCAATAGACCACAAAAATCCCGATTTTCGGGCTCTTTTGGAGCCTGCAAGGTAGAATTTTGGCGTTTGCAACGCCAAAATTCCAGATTCTGAACAGGCTCTAAAGCCCCGCCAAGCCATGCCGAGGGAAACACCGTCAGGGCGGAGACCCCCCATACGCCAAAAACACCGGCAATCTGTATCAGGGGAATCATCTGCCACTGGGAGTAGCCGGTAATTCCATAGGAATAGCCCAAAAAACCTTTGGTACGGAGGTATTCATAGGCAAGCCAGATAAGCCATTGAACCAGGTAGGAGCGGCGGGGAAACCATATTTCGGCGAGTTTTAAAAAGAAAAACAGGACCGCCAGATATACCACATAAATGCAGCCAACGATTATTCCCGCAAGGGGATGAAACGCGCCAAGCCAGTAATTAAAAAGGCCATAGGCGGTATATCCATACAAAGCGCCCCATAAAGCGGAAGACGCAAGATTTACCCGCCGGATTACCACAAAAACCGGAACATAGGCAATCCAGGCAAAAAAGGGAAAGCCGTTTGTAACAAGGATATTGGGAAAAGCTCCGGCAAACAAAAACGAGGAGAGCAGAATTAAACCAAGATGGATAAAAAAATGCTTTACCCCGTCTTGGCTGGGGGCCTTATTCATTTGCCAATTCTTGGACAGTATCCTGGTCACTGGCAAGAGTCCACACATCCTGTTTTAATTCCCGTCCGGAACGAAACGATACCGTTCCATGAGAGCGAATGGAAATCGTTTCACCGGTTCGCGGGTTACGGGCTTTGGGACGGGCCTTTCGCACCTTTACCTCAAAAGTCCCAAAACCCCGGAGTTCTATAACTTTCTGCTGCATCAGGGCACTTTTGATCTCATCTATCAAAAGATCCAGGACAGTACGAATCTCTTTACGGTTCATCCCTGTTTTTTCATATACAGCGTCAATGATATCCGCCTTGGTAAATTTTTTCGCCGCCATATACCCCACCGGTACAATTACTGGGCAGTTTTTAATGTGTTATAAAACCGCTGCATTCTTGACTTTTTACGGGCCGCCGCATTTTTCTTGATAATGCCTTTGCGCGAGGCGGTGTCGATCTTTTTGATCATGTCTTTCAAAGCCGCTTCCGCTGCCGGAATGTCTTTCTTCTGCGCCAGCGTCACAAATTTCTTTGCGCTGGTTCTGACAGCGCTTTTTACCGCCTTGTTGCGCATACGCCGCTCTTCACTCTGACGATGCCGCTTTTCCGCTGAACTGCTTTTCTGTGCCAAAGGGAACCCCCCATATTCAAATTACGATCCCTGCCCCGCCGCTTTGTTATATTTCCGGCAGCCGGGGCCGGGCTTCGGTAGTTTCCAAACATTTTCTCAGTCTTTAGGCTGCGAAAACATATTTTTAAGAAAGCCTGTCTATATTGTATCCATATTATAGACAGATACTAATTACTTGAAATCTGACGGTCGCCGTTCAAGCCGTTTACATTTTTCACATTCGGCGACATTTTTTACCTTGCCGTTCTCAAAAAGGGTCTTCATTTTGACTTCTCCGCCACAGGGACAAAAGAATTTCTGTGTCGCACTTGAAGTACGGCTGTTTTTACTGGCCTGGGCCATGATATTCTCCTTAAGAATTATTCCACTAAAGTCTTTTTCACAACACTGCTTTGAAAAAGCTACAGTTTTATATCATACTGACAAACGGGGTTTGTGTCAAGCAGGCGAATTGCGACATAATTAATCTAACCCAAGAGGGTCGTAAATCCGTTATTGTTTAAGGCAGCCCTTGCCAGAAAATCACGCGCTTTTTGGCTCCACCCGGAACCGCAAACCCAGACTGTCAAGGGTTTTAGCATGGTTAGAAAATACGGATTTCCGTCAAAAGAAAAAGCCCTGTATAGTCCTGCTCTGTCTATGTTTAACTCTCTAGGGCGTGTTCACACTAGTGAAAATTGATAAAAAAGAGGGGGAAGTCTCCCCATCGCTCCGGCCTTGCCGCAAAAAAGGTGTGAAGTTTTGCCTGCGGCAAAACTCCTAAAGGACTTGACGCGGAGCGGCAAGTCCTACACTACCCCACCCAATACCCGTGCCCCCTCAAGGGGCGTGGATGAATAACGTTAGCACGGTGTAGCACCAGTACATGCCACTGTATGCAAAAAATGGTAGGCGACCTTTAGGCCGCCGTATGTGCGCCCCCATGCGGGGGTTCCACCCCCGCAACGCCCCCATAAGATGGCTCATGCCCTCAGAATGAGTTCATTTCTGCTTCCCTTTCCTTTAGTGTGAACACGCCCCAGCAAGTTGGGCCATGCCTTTTGAACGGGCAATATGTCCTATTGCCTCTAAAAAAAACCGGATCATTTTCTTCCAGGGCGGCTTTAAGGTATGCCGCAATGCCCTCTTTGGCCGCCGCCTCTACCGGACTTGACTTTGCCGGGCTTAGCCATGAAGCAACCGGCCATTTTAGAAGCCGTGTTAAGAAACGACATGGCAAGGGCGCAGTGGCTATAGTGAAAACGGACTTTGATAGGATACCCGGCATCGTAAAAACCCGGATATGGCAATTATCGGCGCTATTCGGGAAGGGGTATAATAGTAAACGCCTATGCAAAGAGAGAAGCCGGGGCAATGTATCTGTATTTTGATGAAGTGTTGAATAGGAACCGGAACAAGTCCCTGCGGAGCCGGACATTTTACAAGATTGTAAAGACGCTGGACATGAACAGCTTTGAAAAAACAGTAACTATGAACGAAATATCCGGCTTATCCAGGGCAAAAAAATTGTAGCAGCCGAAGGCAATCCCGGCGGGAAAGCACAGGAAACCTACGCCCGGCGGCAGCCACGCCCGCCCCTTCGCTATGCTTCAAGTATCGTACCAAAAACCGCCGCTGTTAAGTGTTCGGCAGGCTGCGAATTGCGGCATAATTTTTCCAGGCATGGAATGATTCAATAGACATATTATCAATTATCGCATACAATAGCATAACGGAGGATGCCATGAAAACCGTATGCGGAATAGACCTTGGAACCCAAAGCTGCAAGCTGGTTATTTATGATTATGAAAAAAAATGCGTTATTGCCCAATCACAGGCCCCGGTTGACATGATCGCCGAAAACGACGGCACACGGGAACAAAAAGCCGAATGGTACGACGAAGCCCTAAAAACCTGTTTTGACAAAATCGATGCGGCGGCAAAAAGTACCATTGCCGCCATTGGCGTTTCGGGCCATCAGCACAGTTTTGTGCCTTTGGACGAAAAAGGGAAAGCTGTCTACAATGTCAAACTGTGGTGCGACACTTCCACCGCGCCTGAGTGCGAGGAGTTGACCAAACTAGCGGGGAGCGAAAAAAAACTCATTGCCAAAACAGGACTCCCCATGCGGCCCGGTTACACCGCGCCAAAAATCCAGTGGCTTAAAAACCACAAGCCCAAAGCATTTGCCCGCCTGCGGCAGGCGCTGCTTCCCCACAATTATATCAACTATTTATTAAGCGGCGAGTACAGCGCCGAATACGGCGACGCTTCGGGCATGGCTATTTTTGACGTGCGCGAGCGTAAATGGTCTTCCGCAGTGTGTAAATACATTTCCCCGGATTTGGAAAAAATGCTCCCGCCCCTCATTGAATCAGGAGCGCTTGCCGGTAAGGTCACCCCCGCCGCAGCCGCGCTTTACGGCATCCCCGAAGGGGCGCTTGTGGCCTCAGGCGGCGGCGACAACATGATGAGCGCCATTGGAACCGGCACGGTACGGGACGGCTTCCTCACCATGAGCCTTGGAACCAGTGGCACCTTATTCGGCTTTTCCAAAAAGCCGGTAATTGACCCTACCGGCAACCTTGCCGCGTTCTGCTCATCATCGGGCGGCTGGCTGCCCCTGCTCTGCACCATGAACTGCACCGTGGCAAGCGAAGAATTCCGCGCCCTCTTTGGCCTGGATGTAAAAGCCTTTGACGCTCTGGCGGAACAAGCGCCCATTGGCGCGGACGGCATCGTAATTCTGCCCTTCTTTAACGGCGAGCGTACCCCCAACCTGCCCAACGGCAGGGCCAGCGTCAACGGCATTACCGCCGCAAATTTCAAGCGGGAAAACCTTGCCCGCGCCGCCCTTGAATCCGCGATCTTCGGTATGCGGATCGGCCTTGAAGGATTCAACAGCCTGGGATTCAAGGCAAAGGAAATCCGGCTTACCGGCGGCGGTTCCAAAAGCCCACTCTGGCAGAGCATTGCAGCCAACGTGATGAACCTGCCCGTGCGGATTCCCGCATCAAGCGAAGCCGCCGCAATGGGCGGCGCGATTCAGGCCCTGTGGTGCCTGCAAAAAAATTCGCCTAACAAAAGCGCTGAGGGGAAAAAAGTTTCGATAGAGGCGTTGGCGGATGAGCATGTCGTACTGGAAGGCGGGGCCGCGGTTATAAAACCGGACAAAAAGAGCGTGGCCGCCTATGCCAGGGCGTATGCGGCGTATTCCCGGTATCTTGGGGCTTTAAGCCCTCTATATAGAGTCTGTCTATAATGTGGACACATTATAGACAGACTTCCTTGAAAATTGCATTTTCGCAGCCTTTAGGCGAGAAAATGCAAGGTCTGTCCGCAAAGTAACCGACTTTGTGGACAGACACTATATAAATGATGGAGGTTGATATGTCAGATTACTTTACGGGAAACAAGGAGTATTTCCCCAAAATCGGAAAAATCAAATACGAGGGGCCAAAGAGTGAAAATCCCCTGGCGTTCAAGTATTACGATCCGGAAAAAACGGTCGGCAGGAAAAAGATGAAGGATCATCTGCGCTTTGCCGTTGCCTACTGGCACAGCTTCTGCGCCGATGGGACCGATCCTTTTGGTTCAGCCACCATCGCCCACCCGTGGATTGTTGACGCGAAAACCCCGATGGAAGCGGCGGATCACAAAATGGACGCGGCTTTTGAATTCATCACCAAGCTGGGCGCGGAATTCTACGCCTTCCACGATCGGGACATGGCTCCCGAAGGTGAAACACCCGTG
>JAITHQ010000159.1 GCA_031279925.1 Treponema sp.
GTGTGCTGCTATTATCAAAGTTTGTTCCCGGCAAATTGGGAACGCCGTAGGCACTTTTGACTCTTTCGGGAATATGTACCGTTACCGTTTGGGCGGTGGTGATGTTTAGGCTTCCAGCGTGAACGGCGTTGCGCTGAGGGTAACGCTTGCAAAGGCGGTACAGTCGCTGAAGACCTCTGACCGGAGGCATTCTTCCACAAGTTATCCACAGGGCAAAAAATACGACAGCCGGCGGAAACTACCAATTTTTGCGGAAAACAAGCTAATTTCAATTTTTAATCCGGCTAACTACTGAAAATAAATTGTGTAACTCTATACTCCATAAAGAATTACAGTATGGCATTATTTACTGCGTCAACACAGCCCAAACGTCTTGTATATAAAAATATACATTTTGATTTTTTTCAGATATTATCAACAAGTTTTCCACATAAATCCGGCCTGTGCAGCGTGCCGCAGCGCCGCCTATTTTTCCGGCAGTGCTTTCATCTTTTCCTTAAGTTCCTGAAGCATAAGATCAGCGGAAGAATCGGACTTTTCCAGCTCGGCAAAACGTTTTTCAAGACTTGTGTTGGCGCTCAGGTCTTCCAGCTCTTTGGCGGCATCGGCCTGGGCTTCCAATTGATCAACTTTGGCGGCCATGCGATCAAAAGCCTCAAAAGCGCTGTGGTTGCCCGAAACGCTGGAAATGGTACTTTGAATCTTTTGCTGGGCTTCGGCGCGCTTGGCGCGGGCGACCAAAAGGTTTTTTTTGCGTTGGGCTTCCTCAATTTTGTTTTGTAGTTCCCGAAGGCTTTCTTTTAACTGATCTACCGAAGTTTTTTGGGATTCCCACTGTTTCTGGTATTCCTGGGCGGCCTTATCATACTCCTGTTTACGCAGTAAAGCCTCTTTTGCAAGGTCGTCCTTCCCCGACTGGACGGCCAGCATAGCCTTGCGTTCCCATTCCTGGGCCTGGGCCTGTTGGTTGTCCCTTTCGCGGGCCAGCTTTTTCTCGTCGGCAATGGCCATGGCCACCGCTTTCTTGGACTCGATAAGCTGTTCGTTCATTTCGATAATAAGCTGATTCAGCATTTTTTCCGGCTTTTCAGCCTTGCTGATAAGATCGTTTACATTTGATGAAATAAGGGTTTTGAGCCTTGAAAAAATACCCACTTGCAAGCCTCCCTAGTCGCGGTATTTTGAAAGAATTGGGTAATGCTGAGTCAGGGCCAGGCTGATAGCGTCCAGGGTGGCCCGGAAATCTCCGTAATCCAAAGTATCGTACTCCAGGGTATCGATCAGCACAATTTTTCCATTTTCCAGCGCGTAAGCGCCATGGATCAGGTCGGTGGCGTTTAGTTCAAGCAGCCTTGCGTAAAGTTCCACCGGATTCTGCCTGGGCGCATCCATCACCTCTACCCTGACTATTACCAGCGGTTCACTCAACATTACCGCCACGCCCTGTAGACTATGCTCTTCATCATCCAGAAACCAGATGTTTTCCCCAACCTGCTGATAACTCAGCATCATGTCTATAAGGTACTGTTCTATTTTGTTCATACAATAAACGCCTTCTATATGAAAACGGACGAAACCTAGCCCAGAAACACCTGACCGGCATTGTCAATGGCAAGAATCGTCTTGCACTCTGAACAGCGAAAACGGCCCGGTTTAAGAGCCTTAAGTTTTTTGGAGCAAATTGGACAGGAAAAAACCCGGGGGAACCTGGATTCTGCCTCTGATTTTGCGCCGCTGCTAAAGAAGCTGATAGACTCTTCCAGAGTGTCTTTAATATTGAAAAACTGGGAGAAACCAAGCAGTTGGAAAACCTCGTAAACCTTGGGTTGAATTTCCAGCAGCACAAGATCCCCGCCCCGTGGTTTTACGGTTTTAAGAAATAAGGTAAAAGACCCAATACCGGTAGACGAAACATAATTAAGCCCCCCACAGTGGAAGATCAAGCGCGTATAGCCGCTCTCGATAGCCTTTACAACACGTTTTTGAAAAGCATTGGAATTGTAGGTATCTATGTACCCGCTAAGAGACAATACCAAACACCCTTCTACTTCTTGAAGCGGCTGCAATCGGATTTTGAGGCTTTCGTCTTTTTCTTCATCAAACCCATGAACAATATCATTGTTTGTCATGTCACTTCCTTACATTACAATACAGACTATATAATTTTACCTGTTTGTATATATTTTGTCAAACCGTTCAGTCAGGGTTCAGTCGGGGTTGTTGGAAAACAGGAAATGGGGGCGTACTAGGAAATGAGGGCGTACTAGGAAATGAGGGCGTACTATTGAATTCCCTTCAGAGCTTCAGTTCATTTCTCTATTCGGCAGGTTTCCAGTTCCCGTAGACGATTCGTGTCAACTTTAATGTGCAGGTTTTTTTCCTGGGTGGGAATTACCAGCCCTTTGGGGCCGTTTTTGGCACGGCGTAAATACTTAACCGCTGTGTAAAATACACCGCCTTCGCCATTGTTGCGGCCCTTGGAGTAAAAAATCGCCAGATTACCCGCATCAAGCAGAATGTCCAGAGGAACGGTCTTGCCGGAACGCTGTTTGATAAACACGTAAGAACCAGGAAAGTCCCGTGCATGGAGCCAGAGATCGTTTCCTTTTACATGACGGCGGAGCAGGGCGTCGTTCTCCGCAGCGTCCCGGCCTACCATTATAAGCCAGTCCCCCCGGCGGAAAGACAGGCCAGGACGTTTTTTGTCCTGTTCCAAATGGATATTGATCTGCGCTCCCCCGGTTTTCAGGAACTTTGCCAGTACCAGGGGATTGGTTTCGGCAAGAAGGCAATTTAACCGGGTTTCCACTTCCCTCAGTTCCGCTTCACCGGCGGCTATTTCCGCCTGAACGCCGGCAAGGCCGGTTTTCGCTTTCCGATACTTTTCATAGTACCGTTCCGCCTGTTCCACCGGACTTTTGCGGGGATCAAGCGGTATCCGCACGGTTTCGCCAGAGTCAAAGTGTTCCACATCGAGCCAGGCGGCGCCGCTGTGTATCAAGGCCATATTCGCCAGAACAAGATCGCCATACGTTTTAAGCTGCCCGGAGGCGGCAAATTCAACCTCTCTGGCGCGAAGCCGTTCCAGGGCCGCATTGATCCGTCCCATGCTGCCCTCGTACCGCCGCCGGGCCTGTTCCCGTAACGAATCAAGGGAAAGCGCGCCGCCCTGCCCGGCGTACCAGGCATCGATCTTCTCGTTAAAGGAACCATTGCCGGGAAGTTCCCGCACCGCATATTCTCTCGTTGTTTTGCCGGTATCAGCCGGCGGGGTGTAATGACCGCCCGATACCTCCCCCCGTTTGGGCAGGCGGCGCATGGCGTCCAGTACGGTTCCCGCCTTATCGGTAACAATTACATTGGCCGCATTTGACCAGAGCCGGATATACAACAAATACTGGTGTTCCCCTCGCCGTACCAGGAGGCGTACAATACGGTTGTCCCCAAGCTGCGCCGCTTCCGCTATCCAGCCATTTACAACCCGCGAATTAAGAAATTGGGCAAAGCGCAGGGGCTTATCACTTTTGGGAACAGAGCGAAAAGTTTCGTGAATGCGGCAGGCCCCCGGAGTCAAGGCAATAAGCACTTGCTTGTTTGAGCCGTGTTTATGAATCCTTAAACACAATACATCAAAGGCGCTTTGCGTAACAGCCTGGATTTGCGCCCCGCTCAAATCCAGTTCCGCCAGAACCAGGTCTATTTCTTGCCAGTTGAGGGACATGGGGAAAGTCTAACACAGGAGCGTGGGAAAAACCACATTGAGGGCCAAGGCGGTAAGGGATGTGAAGTTTATTCGTGCGGAGGGTTTAATACCCAAGAACCCGCTTACGCGGGGGAGCTTTAGGGCGTTATAACGGGTAGTAAACCCGACTGCAATACCTTATAAGAACAACATACCCCGCCCCTTTAGGCTAAACTTGACCCAGAATTTTAGTCTAACGATTTCGCTCTGAATTTTTGGGCGCTTTTTAGCCGAAATTGAAAAAATTTATCTTCAAAATAAATGGAATTACCCTGAAAAAAGGCCAAATAAGCATGATAAGGC
>JAITHQ010000162.1 GCA_031279925.1 Treponema sp.
ATTTGAACAGGCTCTCAGGACGAGGTTGTTGATTGATCCTGATCGCCTATTTTGTGTTCAACAAGAAACATATCAAGCACGGTAAGGAAGAGAATTACCACCACCGGCCCCAGCACCAGGCCGTTAAAACCGAATACTTTAATGCCGCCCAGAATGGCAAAGAAAATAATCAGCGGGTGCAGTTGTATCCGGTCCTTTAGAAACATGGGGCGGATAACGTTGTCCAGAAGCGATATAAACAGGCCCGAAACCAAAAGAAAAATAACGCCGCCTGGAACGTCGCCGCCAAGAAGCCGCATTATTCCCAGCGGCAGCCACACCAGCCCGCCGCCAAGCATCGGAATAAACACACAAATAAAGGTAAGGGCGGCAAAAACCAGCGATCCCTTTACATTAAAAATGCTGAAAATAATATACGCCATTACCGACTGGATTAGGGCTACCATTATGTAGCCAAAAAAAAGGTTGCGGGTAATATCCATAAACTTTACCGTAAGGGCGCTGATGTATTCTTTTCTGATTGGTATAGCCCGCAGCACCAGCCGGGAAAGGTAGGGGCCGTCAACATAAAAGAAAAACATCGAAAACAGTATCAGGAACAGATTGAGCGAAAAAGTGCCAATGTTCTTGGCGATATTGCTGCTTAACAGGACCAGCCGCTGCAGGCTGTTGGTAAGCGCCGTCATAATCTGCCGCTGTATATCGGCGGCGTTGATGATGATCTGGTCTGCGCTGATGTCCCTTAGAACCGTTGACAGCTTCTCAAAAAAATGCTGCAGTATTTCCGGCTGCTGGCTGAACAAGTCGCGGCTGTAGCGCATCAGTTCCATTATCTGGCGGAAGAATACCGAGCCTACAAAAGTAAGGGGAATAAGAATGATCACCATAGTGCCCAGGGCAAAGATCACCGCCCATATACTCTTTAGTATCTTCCCCTTTCGGGTGAACAAATCAAGGTTCCGTATCGCCCGCTGGTGCAAAGGGCTTAACAGGATGTACAGCAAGGTTGACCAAAGCAGAACGGTAAAGAACGGGGCAAAAAGACGGCAGACCAGCAGAAACAGTACAATAAGAATCGCCCCAAAGGCATAACTCTGAATAGGTCTGTGCGGAGAATTGGATGAAGAATCGCTCATAGACCTGCCAGTATCCGCTCAGCGTCCGCCTTCCCCCGGTATGCCGTATTCCGGTTTAACAGATCCTGCAAGTATTTTTTTGCGTCTTCCGGCTTGCCAAGGCTTACAAACGTTTTTCCCAGTTCAAACAGGGCATCCCAGTTTTCCGGGTCAAGCCGCAACGCCTCCTGGTAGGAACTCTGCGCCTTAACAAAATCCCCGGCGCTGGAATAGGCCCGCGCCAGATTAAGATGTACCGTTGGATTATTCGATTCCGCTGCCAGCGCCCGCTCGTAATGTTCCACGCTGGAAGTCCAGTTCTCCATTTTGGCGTAAACCGCGCCCAGGTTATTGTTTACCTCAAAATTGGCCGGCTCTATGGCGTAAGCGTCACCCAGGCAACGCAGAGCATCTTCAAATTTACCCTGTGAAAGGTACAGGCTTCCAAGGTTGATTCGGGGCCGCATGTATTTTGGATCCAGCGAGATGGCGTTCTGGTAAGCAGCGGCTGCAGATTCAGCGTTGTCCGCCGCTTCGTAAGTCAAGGCCAGGGTGTAGGCGTATACCGCGCTGGACGCATTGCTGTCAACAGCCCGCTTTGCAAAATCAAGCGCCTCGGTATTTTTTTTCAGCGCCAGCTTTACCACCGCCATATTGTAATTGGTTTGACCATCGGCGGACGCGGCCTGCAGGGCTTTTGCAAAAGATCCTTCCGCTGCGGTATAATCGCCCAGTTCGCTCTGGACAGCGCCCAATTCCCGCAACGAGGCAAGATCGTTGGGATTATGGCGCAAAGCGCTGCTAAAAGACTCCATTGCCCCCTTGGGGTTCTGCTTGGCAAGCAGGAGCCGGCCTATTTCACGATGCGCCAGCGCGTAATCGTCTTTTACCGTAATGGCCTGGCGGTATGCGGCAAGGGCTTCGTCCTGACGGTTTAAAATCCGTAAAGTCCCCCCCAGATTGTACCATCCCCCTTCAAATTGAGGGTTATGCTTAACGGTAGTTTCAAAGGCCCCCCGCGCATCGGCAAAACGCCGGGCGGAAAAATAGCTGCGGCCAAGATCAAAAGAATACAGATAATTGGAACTGTCAAGCCGGGCCGCCTCTTTAAATTCGGCAATTGCCTTGTTCCAGTCACGGCGATCCTGGCTGATTTTTCCCAGAGTATGGTGGGGCAGAGCCTGGCTTGAGTCTTTTGCGATGGCCTCCCCTGCCAGGGCCTCCGCCTGCCGCACCGCCTCGGCGCCATTGGCAGAATTAGGCTCCCGTGAAAAAACACCGTAGTAGGCGTCGGCTATATCCGCCAGCTTTTGAGCCTCGAAACGGGTTTCACCAGGCGGCATCCGGGAACGGGCCTCCGCAAAAATTTGGGCTGCGGCGGCAAGATCGCCCTTTTCAAGCAGCGCCTTACCCTGCGAAATCAGATCGTTCACTATCTGCATTTTGGCTTGCATCTCCTGCGATGCCCGCGCAAGTTCCTCCTGTTCCGCCTTGCGCCGGGCTGCCTCAGCCTCTACCCGTGCGGCTTCCGCTTCTCGCCGCGCTGCCGCTTCCACCTCGCGCCGGGCGGCCTCAGCCTCGCGCTGCGCCGCCGCCGTTTCGCGCAAAAGCATCTGTTCTTCCGCCTCGCGCAGCAAACGCTGCTCTTCCGCCAGCCGCTGGGCGAGCTCTAGACCAACCTCACCGGATTCAGCCCCCCCCGCCGCCTTTTTGTTTTGAGCGGCAGCCTGCTGCGCCCGCAAGATCAGTTCCCGAAGCTGCTGCACATCTTCGTCATCGGGGTTATCGATAAGCAGCCGGTCTAAAATATCCAGCGAGCGGTTAAGATCACCGGCGGCAAGGTACTCCCTTACAAGATTAATACTGTTCAGCCGGTTCTGCTCGGCCCGCTCTGCGGCCAGCCCGGCGGCAAGCGCTCTTTCACTGGCCTTGATACTCCGCTCCAGGAGCAAAAAAGTTACGCCCCCGCCCAGAAGGAGAAACAAGGCAATCACCACACCGGCAACAATAGTTGTTTTTGTCCGCCTATCCATTTTGTACCCCCGGTTTATTCAAGCTCAAATTCGCCGTCATAACTTTCCACGCTTTCCGCTCCAGAGGAAAGCCCCTGGCTTGCGTTGGCCGCCGACTGGAGCGATGCGGAAACCTCGTCCATAAGGCGCTGCTTGCGTTCAGCCTCGGCACGGGCCGCTTCTTCGGCAAGGAAACGCTGGCGCTCCGCCTCGGCAAATTCCATCCTGATAAGGGAGACCAGCCGCTCAATATCGGCCCGCTTGGGTGAACGCGGCTCCAGCGCCAAAAACTGCTGGTAATCGGTAACGGCGCTGGTGAGCGACCCGCTTTTGATTCGGGTGTTGGCCCTGCCCAGATACGCGGAAGAAAATACCACATTTGCCTCAATCGCCTGGGTGTAGAACGATTCCGCTTCTTCAATACTTCCTTTTTTAAAATAGACGTTACCCAAATTATTCGCCACATAGGCGGTTAAATCCCCGGCGAGGGGCAGTATCCGCCGGTAAGCGACAATGGCTTCGTCCATCCGGTTCAACTGCTCGTACACCATGCCCAAATACAGAAACGCCTTTGCGTGGGCGGGATCTTCGACAATAGTATTTTCAAGGTATACGACAGCATCCTGGGGCTTGTTCTGCATAAACAGCTCTTCCCCCTGGGTAAAATTGGCCTGTCCAAAGCAAATAGCCGCTACCCACATCCATACAAACGAGATCAGACAGTATTTTTTCATTTCTTTTCCTTAACCTTAATTATGAAGCAAAGAATATAAGCCCACTCCCCTGCTATATAGTATAGAATAATATGGTGAACTAAGAATAGACGTCCTTTGAGCTTTTATAATAATTATCGGAAAATCTTTAACGGATCATCAATATAAGGCATAGAATTTAAAGCCTCCGCAGGTGCTTTTAGCTTCTTGCCATGAACAGGCGAATTCTTGAAAAATCCACGGATTGCACGGATT
>JAITHQ010000173.1 GCA_031279925.1 Treponema sp.
TGCGGGAACGGCTGTCTCAATGCCGGGAATAGGCGGAATAAGGTGAACACTGCCTATCGCGGTGATTATCGAATCGAAGCCCGTCATATCACCGGGTTCCGCTCTGGTATTGAGTTTCACCGCCACGTTTGATTTTGCTATCTGGGCAATCAAATAGTCCCGAAAGTTTTTGAGGGGATATTTAAAATCCACATGATCGGTAAAACGCAATATTCCGCCTAGTGATGCTGCCTCCTCAAATAAGGTAACGTTATGACCTCGCAGTGATGCTGTAAGCGCCGCATGCATACCCGCAGGGCCCCCGCCGATGACCGCGATATTTCTTTTACAAACCGCAGGAGGAACACGTTCAATCACCTGTTCTATGCCTACTTCGGGATTAACACTGCACTGCATATGAAAGGAGTAGTTATCAGAATCGTGGCAGCGCATACATCTGATACACGGCCTAATATCCGCCTGCTTATCCGCTATACCCTTTTTCAATATGTCGATGTCCGCGATAAAGGGGCGGACCATTACCACAAAATCCGCCTTGCCAGCGGCAATGATCGATTCCGCATCGGCCAAATCCCTGATAGAACCGATAGTCGAAATAAAGGGGGTTATCCGGCCTGATTTTTTGTACGCCTCGGCTAAATACACATTGGGCATGGGCGGCAGGAATCCGCAGGGGTGAACCACGGTTCTCCATTCCGGGTTATGCATACCCGCCGATACCTGGATAATGTTTACGTGTTGTTGTAATACTTCCGCAATACGCAGGCCTTCTTCAAGATCAATGCCGCCGGACTCACATTCGGTTCCAGATACGCGCAGATCAATGATCATATCAGGGCCGACAGCAGCGCGAATACCGGCAATAATTTCTTGGGGAAAGCGGCAGCGGTTTTCTAAAGAACCGCCGTATTTATCGGTACGTTTATTGTATAACGGAGAGAGAAACTGTGCCAGCGGTATATTATGTCCCGCATGAATCATAATCCCGTCGAATCCCGCTTTTTTGAGTTCCACTGCGGCATTAACGCAGTCCTCTCTGTACTTCACTATCTTGTCAACGGGCATGAAATGCCCGGTCATCGGTCCGCCCAGAATCGGGGCGCCGTCACAAACCGTATAACCATCTGGAAACAGTCCCATGATTTCCATTGTGCATTTAGCGCCATAAAAGTGTATGCGTTCAGCCATTTCAGCCAGACTGTTAAGATGGCTCGGTTTGGTTACATCCCACTTGCAGGCATGATCGTCACCGGATGCGCCGCCTATGACAATACTGGCACAGGTTACAAGACCCGCGCCCGCCTTGGCCCTGGCCTCAAAAAAACGTATCGCTTTTTCTGAGGGATAGGCTTCCCCATTTGATGAGGTATGAAACGTCAGGGGTCCTGAGATGACGCGGTTCCGCAACAGGTGTCCCGCGACCCTAATCGGGGCTAACACATTTTTGTAACGCTGGTTCATTTTTGCTACTCCTTATATGGGGTTTCCTATAAATTCATCGCAGTGTAATAAGCTTCTTTGATGGCGTCACCCATCTTCCGGGCGGAAAGACAGTCACCGATGACATAGGTCTCCGTAGTGCGGGAACGCAACAGTTCTTCTACCAGAGCCGAACGGGGCTTCATACCTGCGGAAAGTACAATACTGTCAGCCGGGAGAAACATTTCATCCTGTCCTTCGGTTTGTACCCAGACACCTTCTGTTGTAATCCGGCTACATTTTGTGTTGACTATTATTTTAACCCCTTTTAGGCCGACCCTAATGGAATTGCTTTGCGCTTCACCGCAGCCGCTCGCAACCTGGGGCAGCATTTCAACCACCGTAACATCCATGCCCCGATCTTTAAGTTCAACCGCCGCTTCGCAACCAACCATGCCGCCACCAATGACTACAACCGTCATGCCGAAATCAAATGGCTTGTCATACATCCTCGCACCGGGAATAACATGGGGACTCTCGATACCGGGGATGGGTGGAATGACTGGTTCAGCGCCAACGGCAATGATAAGCGCGTCGGGGGCCGCATGATCGACATATTCCCTGGTGACCGGAACATCCAGTTGTACATCGACGTTGAGAGAAGATAGTTTTTCTTCCATCTGCCATAGCCAGTACATAATATCGGCCTTGAAATCCACCTGTTCTGTAAACCGGAGGCCGCCTCCAAGAGCGGAGCCTTTTTCACAGAGCGTAACCTTATGACCCCGCCGCGCCGCCGTTAACGCGGCCTGCATACCGCCGGGGCCGCCGCCGGCTATCAGTACCCGCTTTGGAACTGGTGGTGCATCGTACCTGGGGAGAGCGTCGAATTCGTTGCCTGTCGCGGGGTTGAGGGTACAGGTGAACCAGCCCCGCGCAAAAAACCGGTTATGACATTCGTTGCAGCTCAGACAACGGTTGATATTACGCATATCGTTCACGGCCAGTTTCCTGGGCATATCGGGTTCACACATAAGACCCCGCGCCATAAAAACGAGGTCGGCCCTGTTGTCACGGATGATCGCTTCCATCTGTTCCGGCTCGTTAATCGCGCCCACACAGGAGACGGGAATATGTATCGCCTCCTTGATAGCTGTGGCAA
The DNA here is from genome assembly GCA_031279925.1 of Treponema sp. The sequence continues at coordinate 2,582 of JAITHQ010000173.1, forward strand.
AGTGTACGTTGCAGCCTTTTTGATAGAACACTGGCGGGGCCATGCGGGCGGCTGCGTCGGGATGAAAGATGCCGCCAGTTGAAACCTGAATCAGGTCAACATAGGGGGCAAGGTATTTAACGTATGCCTTGCTTTCATCGATATGGTAGCCTTCTTCGATAATTTCATCGCTGGTGATACGCATATCAAGGGGGAAGGCTTTACCTACTTTCGCACGGATATTCTCAAGACACATAATGGGGAAACGGACCCGGTTTTCAACACTGCCGCCGTATTTATCGGTACGTTTATTTGTCCGGGGCGAAATGAACTGATGGACAAGCCATCCATGTGCTGCGTGAAACATCACCATATCAAAACCGGCGCTTTTCAGCGTCAGGGCGGCGTCACCAAATTCGTTTGCGACTTCCTCCATTTGTGATTCGGTCATCTCGCTAACATGAATACCATCGGCGTTTACAAACGCGCTGGGTCCTACAGGGAGACTGCCGTGATTATGTTCCGGCTTCGCCCGGGCTCCGGCATGGGACATCTCAATGGAAATTTTCGCGCCATGGCGGTGGACGGCCTCGGCCATATCGCAGAGGCCGTTATACGAAATGGGATCGTTGAGCCGGAGAACCATTCCCGAAGCGCCGGTTTTTCTGCCCACGCAGGATTCACCCAGAGTGATGAGGGCTGCGCCTCCCCGGGCAAAACGTTCGATAAAGGCAATATCCCGCAGCTTGAATATCCCGTTTGGGTCCCGCTCCAGAAGATTCATCGGCGCGAGGCAGATACGGTTTTTCAGGGTTATCGTACCAACCCTGACAGGACTCAAGAGATTGGGAAAATAGGGATTCATGCCGGTTCCTTTCGTGCGCCCAAAAAACGCGGCCTACTTCATGGCCCCCGCTTCGCGGTAGAAGGCAATGCGCTCTTCCACATTGCTGCTGTCGGTATAGCCGGCTTTGATATAGACGTTCTGGACATAGTTTACGTCAATCTTGCCGTTCTTAAAGTCTTGTACCCGCTCGTAGAATGCCTTGGTATAAGCGACGGGGTCCTGGAAGGCGGACATCCGCAACTCACCCGCCTGGATGGACAGACATGCCTCGGGCACGGAGTCGATGCCATAGACATACACACCGGAGATATTGACGCCGTTGGCTCGCAGAGATTCGATGGCTCCCAGGGCCATGGAGTCATTGGCCGCCAGCACTCCGTCTATTTTGCTGAAGCGCTGAATCCAGTCATCCATTTTTTCCATGGCTTCGCTCTTGGCAAAGTTGGCGATCTGCTCGTCAAGAAGTTTAACATCAGGCCGCTTGTTCAGGAGACCGTCCTGCAATCCTTTTCGGCGTAGTATGGAACCGGAATACACCGGGCCGTTGAGATACACGATCCGCGCACCCTGGGGCAGTTCCTGAGCGGCCCGCTCTGCGGACATGAGGCCCAAGTCATAATCGTTACACAAAAAACAGGA
>JAITHQ010000174.1 GCA_031279925.1 Treponema sp.
ACAACCATGCAGGTAAACGGTCTGTCAATGGTACAGCCATCAAATGATTACCAGATGTTGGGTACTTTTGAAACAAAAGTCAGTGTACACAAGGGGCTTGGACCCGCTGGCGGGACGACATTGTTTAATCTTTTTTCTGATGCTTCAGATAACAAAATTCAGGAGGCTATCAGAAAAGAAGTTCAGTCCCGGGGCGGAACCGCAGCTATCAATGTAAAAATTACATGGGGGGCAGACCCAGTCCAGCTTTTTTTGAACATGCTAACGCTTACGCTTTATGCGCCCGCAACAGCAACTATAAGCGGAACAGTTATTAAGGATAAATAATTCCGTAGGCAGCGCTAATTACGGGTTAATCAGCGCTGCCTTTTAACAAGGAGTATCACCATGAAACACTACAATAACCTGTTTGAACTGCTTATGGACAGGGACAATTTTCCGTCCGGCAGCAGGATTTATATTGAAAAAACATGCGGCATTCAAAACGCCCATTACTGACTTCTGTCAAGAAAAGAAGTAAAAGCACCGGGCTCTATTGAAGACGGTCATGCGCGTATTCCGCCTGCATTACAGGACTGCAAGGGTACAACCTTTTATGGGCATAGCAACATTTAACTATAAAATCGATTTAAAAATGGGCGGCAATGCCGGTTTAAAAGACGGGGAAACAGGTGTTGTTGTTGAGGCAATAATATACTACCTGCAAACAACCGTTTTATGGATTGAAGCAGTCTTGCAATTTCAGCTAGGGAAGCACTGAATACTTTAATCGAGAATTATTCAGTGTTGCTTTATTATGATTTTTCGCAGTTTTCCGCAGGAAAACGGAAAAAATAATAGGGCGCCGCTGATTAGCGTCAAGTTAATCAGCGGCGCCCTAGGGGAGCTGTGTGTCATTCAGATTAATCGTACTGCTGCTCAATATCATAATCCTCGCCTCTTGTTCCAGCCTGCGGGCCGGGATATATCTGGTTTCCATTGATGACAGGAACGGGGAAACAATTTTGCAAAACGAGCCGGACGTAAAAATATTTCTGGAGCATGTTGTTAATTCACACGAAAATTATTCGATTAAAGTTTTTGCCAGAACAGCGGTAAACTTTCAGTTTAAGCGGACAAAGCTGCTTACGCACAGCTTTTATTTGATTAGTTCCAGCGATGAGGAATTCCATACCTTAAGTTTTTACGGAACAGAAATGTCGTTCTATTCAAAAGGCGCGTGGGCGCTTGACTCAAGGTCCGATAGCAGTTCGTATATCATGTATCGGGAAGGCAACAACCTGTGGGATGTTGATGAAATTTTTCCGGAAAAAATTATTGATACCAAAAAAACAGCCGCCAACATTGTTAACAGAATGGACAGCGGCATAAGATATTATTATCAAGATCATATAAGAAACAGGCCGAATGTGGACAATTGCAATACCGCGTTATATGAAACTATTGTTTTTAAAACTAAACCATAATACGAGCCAGTTTCAAAACTCCAGTTTTGAAACTGCCCCATACTATAGTTTTTATGGCAATCGCACATTCAACTAATTATTCATACGCAAAGTTTTAGGCGGCTGCGAAGCCTGATAAAAGCAAACGGGGCCAGCCGCCAGAAGGTTGAATTTACCTTACCCGCTTAACCAGCCAGTTCCAGCGTTACCGCCGACATGGGCGGAAGTTCCGCATGTACAAGGTTCCCCGATACCCTTGCGCCGGAAAAATCCCCGATCCGCACGGTATTGGGTTTTTCAAAGGTATTGTGATCCTGCATGTTTTCTGATGTAACAATTTTTCCGCTTGCCTGCGCCGTGGGGCTTAGTGTGCAGCCCCGCAGTTCAATTTTTACTGTTTGCCCCTTTGCAGGATCGATGTTAACAATGGAAATGTGAATCCGCTTGTCATCGTCAATCGAGGCGCTGGCGCTGAGTGCCGGAAGATTCCCCGCCGTTTCGCTTTCAACATAAACCGGCAGTTTTACCGCGTCATGGTGCGGCTTGTACAGGTCAAACGCATGATAAGTGGGGGTAAGGACCATCTTTTGCCCTTCGGTAAGGATCACCGCCTGCAGTACATTAATGGTCTGGGCAATGTTGGCCATGTGTACCCGTTCAGCGTAATTGTTGAAGATATTAAAATGGACAGCCGCCGCCAGCGCGTCCCTCAGCGTGTTCTGCTGATAGAGGAAACCGGGGTTTGTTCCCGGTTCCACGTTAAGCCATGTTCCCCATTCGTCAACTATCAGGCCGGTTTTACGATCAGGATCAAATTCGTCCATAATGGCGCTGTGTTTGCGGACCGCCTCGTCCATACGGGCGGCTTTCCTCATGGTAATAAACCATTCGGCTTCGGTAAATTCCGTGGCTGAACCTTTATGCCCCCACTCGCCGGGGATGGTGTAGTAATGGAGTGAAAGGCCGTTCATAAAACGTCCCGCTTTTTCCATTAATACCCTTGTCCAGTTTTCGTCAAAGTCGCAGGGCCCGCAGGCGATTTTGTATGGCTTTACGCCGCCATAAGCGCGGACGTATGTCGCATAACGGCGGAAATTGTCCGCGTAGAATTCCGGCGTCATATTGCCGCCGCAGCCCCAGTTTTCGTTGCCAATACCCCAAAACCTTACGTTCCAGGGATCGGCTCTGCCATTCTTTTTGCGTTTTTCCGTCATGGGGCTTATGCCGCCAAAGTTGCAGTATTCAACCCATTGGGAAAGTTCCCGCACCGTACCGCTGCCCAGGTTTCCGCAGATGTAGGGCTCGCAGCCCAACTGGGCGCAGAGGTCAAGGAATTCATGGGTCCCGAAACTGTTGTCCTCGATTGCGCCGCCCCAATAGTCGTTGACCATTTGGGGACGCGAAGGGCCAACGCCGTCTTCCCAGTGGTAGCCGTCGGCAAAACAGCCGCCCGGCCAGCGCAGATTGGGTATTTTGATATGCCGCAGGGCGGCGACAACATCGTTTCTGATTCCCCTGGTATTGGGAATGGCCGCCGCTGCCTGGGGATCGTTCCCCACCCAAAAGCCGCCGTAGATACAGCGGCCCAAATGCTCGGAAAAATGGCCGTAAATGTGGCGGCTTATTTTAACATCGCCATCGTGGGTTTTAACTACAATCCGGTTCATCGTTTTTTCTCCTTAAAAGTTATCTTAAAAGTTATATGGTATGAAATGTAGAGGCCGTTGCAAAACTGAAGTTTTGCAACAGCTTCTGTATTGACAATATTGTCATTTTTCAGGTTCCTACGGTTCCCGGTATTGTGCAATACGCTCGTCCAGTACCGCCTGCGCCCCAGACGCCAGCCAGTCGGCAATGCCTGCTTCCCACACCCGGTCAAAGTCACCGGGAGGGCATATCATCAATTCGGCCAGCAGGGTGTTGTGTTTATCAAGCAGCGTCTGGTTGACCGGGCCCGCGGCGGAAAGCTGTACGGGAATAACCGGGCCGGGCGCGGCGTTGGTCATGGCAAGGGTATAGGCGTTTTTGATTTTTTCAAAAGGCCAGGGATAGCCTGCGGCCAGCGCCCGTATATTAAGTTCCTCATCGCCCAGTTCAAGGCCGTTTACACAAAACGTATAATCGAGATTCTGCGGGCTGTTTTGAATCCACGGGCCGGTTACGGGTTTTATTTTTGGAACGCCGTCAACAATGTCATGCGTAATGCCTTCCGGCCCTGCCTGCAAAAAATGGTAGTTTTCGTAGCGGGCAAGCCAGTTGACATAGCGCAGCGCCGCATCGGGGTTTTTACACGAAAGGGGAATAAAAAAGTTGATCCCCGCCGAATCGTAGGCGGTTTTGCGGGTAATGCCATTGGCGCCGGTAATGGCGTCTACCGGCACGAATTCCGCGCCGGGAATATTTTTTTGCAAATCGGAAAGCAGCTTGTCATTTTCGCGGTAGGGGGCGTCCCACTCGCCGCAGAACGAGCCAACAACGCCGCTCTTGATAACGGTATTGGCCTCCTCTCCCTTGTAAACGGCAAAGTCCCGGTCAATTAAGCCTTCCTGATACATTTGATTTACAAAACGCATTCCCTCTTTACAGCCGGGCAAGAGCAGGTATTTTTCTACGATGGTATGCGTCCAGCGTGTTTTTATATCAAGATTGGGGTCAATAAACGAGTAGAGTATGTTGTACACGCCCCAAAACACATCGCTGCCCATTGCAAGGGGAATAACGCGGCTTTTACCATGGCCGCCGGGGTCTTGTTCCTTAAAGGCTTTTAAGGCCGCGTAATACTCCTTCGTGGCAGCGGGCAGGGGCAGGCCCAGCTTGTCCAGCCAGTCCTTGCGGATAAACATGCCGCGCTGGGCGGTAAATACCCGGCGGGCGGGAATCGAAAATATTTTTTTTGTTACCGGGTCTTCGTTGCGCCGTATCAGGTCCCGGCCCGGCAGGGCGGCGTCCGGCCCCAGGAATTTTTTTAAGTCCTGCAAGGTGGTGTCGATGTAGGGCGCAAGGTCCAGCAGGCCGCCCAGATCGCGGTAATTGCCGATAAGGTCTGGAGAATAGGAAAGGCAGACATCCGGCGGCGTACCGGCGGCCATAAGGTTGTTCATGGCGGTGGTTTCGTTCCAGCGGGGAACGGGGACAAACGTAACCTTGATGTTTTCGTCTTTAAGGACTTTTTCCTGAATCCACTTTGTCCAGTTATTATCGGTGGGATTGGTTTTGCCGCCGTCTGTGCCCCGGTCAAAAACCGCCACTTTAATTTCCGGCGGCCTGCCGGGCCTTGCGCCGCCGCTGTTTCCGCAGGCCGCAAAAACCAGCGCGGCTGCAATTGCGATTAACAGATTTCTCTTCATGATACACTCCTTTAAAGCCGGATAAATACATTGCCGGCATAAGCCGTTTACTTTCCCTAGAGCCTGTGCAAAACTCGGTTAGTTTTGCACAGGCTCTTGCAGTTTCTCGGCCTACGGCCTACAAAACTGCATTTTTTAGCGGTTGTTGTTGCAAAACTGAAGTTTTGCAACAACCTCCCTAATAGTGACAATTGATGCGTGTACCTACACACTGCATATAGTAAATACCAAATTTGCAGCAAAGTCAATATTTTGTGACATATTTTGTGATATCTTCGAAAAGCGCGCGATAATTTTTGTTTTACCTTAAAAAAGGCTTTCGGAAGAGGCACTTTCCGAAAGCCCTTTCTCCATTTTTACATATTATGTCAAATTTTGGAGACAGAATAAACCACAGACCGCCGCCCTGCGGCTTGCAAGCGCCCGCCGCCGCCCTGCGGTCTGTGGGTTTACCGTAACGAAGGGTCTGCTACCAGTTCGCGCAGCATATTGGGAGGGTTAACCTGCCCTGCCGATAAAACCCAGCCGTTATTGCTGCCGGTGGCACTATCAACCCTTCCGGAGCCAAGCAAATCGCAGAAAATCTTAAACGCGCCGTCCCTGCTTTCCAGCGAAATTTCTTTAAGCCAATACTCATTTACGCCGTTAGACGAAATACCGGCGGCAAAATACACGTCGCCGGTGGTTGTAGAAGCGGGATAGAAGGCAGCCGCGTCATAGGCATTTTGCGTAGTCCAATTCGTATTGGGGTCCCAGGGCCGCTTGTCGTCGGGCAGTTCGGTCAGTTCATACTGTATGGTGAACCAGACATTGGGAGCCGCAGTACTTGGGTCAACCGCCAGGTCTTTTGCGATTCTGTCTACCAGGAACGGCATCTTTGTATTGAAACCGCCGCTTCCAACGTTATAAAAGAAATTCGCCTTGTTTTCGTCGCTCCAGGCGCCAAGTTTCGATATTTCGCCAAAGACAAAATTCCGGTGGTTGTTGCCCGACTCGTTAAAGACCGTGTCCTCCATATACACTTTCAGCCGCATTACCGGATTTTCTCCCAGATCGGCCCAGGTCTTGCCTTGGGGAATGGTAAACTTGTACATGGGTGCGTTTTTATTGCCTACAATAATATGTTCGGTGTCTCTTGGCCGCTCATCATAAATTACCAGATAGTACAGGGTGT
>JAITHQ010000208.1 GCA_031279925.1 Treponema sp.
ATGCGTATGATCAGGAACTGGCCCAGTTGATGGCGGACGCTGTTCCAGGCAGCGTTATTCGCGGTCCCCAGGGCTGGCCCGCGCTGTACTATGTGCAGAAAAAAGAAGGCGGCCATGTATTCACTTTTGAGGAAGCGCCTCTTCTTGCCCGCAACAAATGGATAAACGATCAGTTTGATCTTTTTTTGGACGAAAGAGTCCGTAAGGCGCGGGTAAAACAGTATACGCAGGTAGAAATTTAGGGGGTGGATTTACCCGCATAGCGCTGGTCATTCCCGGCGGCAGTACAGAGGCATATTCAAACCAGACACCCGTTTAAATAATATCGCTTTGCCCTACGTCAAAAATACAGTCTGCGCTCCGTCCCGCTCAAGATCTATCACGAGTTGGAGAAACCCGCCCTGAAGCCACGTGTGATTTTTTGCGTTCAGCACTTGCGGCGTTTTGGCGAAGGGGCCAGTAATATAGGTATATGTTCCCGGTTCTCCCGTAAAAAAAGAGATGAGACCCAGACCGGCGGCAGTATCAATTTTCTCGTATATTTCCGGACTGCTGCCAGGGCGTCCGGTAACTTTGACTGCGGCAGAAGCGGACGCTTCACGGACTTTTTTGTAGCAGGCAAGATTATCATGCCAGAACGTGATTTCTTCTGTTGTTAATTCAGTAAGCGGCCCCCAGATACCATTCCCGCCGAGCACAAGACTTGCCAGGGAATTATTACGGGCGCAGGAATTTCCATCGGGCAGATAATGGGTCAAAAACAGATTTGCGGGGACAAGCGGGTCATACTGAATACCGGTTCTGCAAAAACGCGGACGCGCCGCTCCAGGATAGAAAAAAATATTTGTCCATCCGTCAATGGTAACCGGCTTTTCCTGTCCAAACCGGTAATCACGCGGAATATCAAAATCTTTGGCATAAGGGCCGTTATTGACCAAAAAATATTTACCGGTCGCCAAAAAACCTAATCCCACAAAACGGCCGGTTTCGGTAATATCGAAATCGATAATCACATCGGGGCAAGCCTCAATAAGTTTTTCCGTTGTCTGTATCATCCGGCATCCCAACAAATAACCATAACATTCGGCGCGTTCTTTGGGATTATTGGTACCGCCGCCGTGGTTGTGCAGCGGCGAATCACAGCCTGATTGTCCGATTCCATCCCATTTGAAATAAGTAACGCCAAATTCACGGCTTATGGCGATAAGTCTTTCCGCTAAATATTCCCAGTAAGGAGAAGCAAGACAGACGCCATAACTTTCCTCCGATTCCCACACCGGATCACAGGGGATTTTTCCATCAAGCGACATCCTATATTCCGGATGCTGGGAAATAATTTTAGAACTCCGCGCTGCGGCAATAGGATTTATCCAGAGTCCCATTTTCATGTTATAGGAAAATAATTTTTGACTGACCGTTTTAAGCGTGTCTGGAAATCTTTCAAGATTAACCTGCCAATCTCCAGTTTTTTCAAACCAGCCTGTATCAATGACAAATACTTCGATTCCTATTTTATGCGCGATTTCAATTTCGGCAAGAATTCGCTGAAGCCGCATATTGGCAAGATAGGATTTGCCATGCAGATTACGGTCCCGTTCCTGATAGTTCCAGGTATTATAGAAAATATACGGCTTTCTGCTTTCGGTATATTGTGTGATACAGCGCTCAAAAAAAGTACGATAATGACCTAGCAGGGTATCGCCTTCTGCCATGAGTAAATGAAACCACACGGAGGTAAATATATCTTTTCCGCCGACGGGCTGTCCGTCAAAAAAATTACCTTTACGTGCCAGCAATTTTACGGTTGTTTTCTCAGAGCTGTCCCGCTCCAAGCGGTATTCAAAGTAAGAATCAGGATAAACCGCGCCGTGTTCATAACCAAAAATTAATGATTGTTCTCTGCTGCAAGTATCTCCAAATATCAGCGCAGGCCCGGGAAGCGAAACACCGAATCGCATTTCCGTCTCTGTTACCGGTTTCAGCATGGGCATATAACTGTGGAGATGCGGAATAAACTGGGCAAACTGAAATTCAGTAACTTTGGTCATATTAACGGAAAAAGCCGTGTACAAGAGGCCGCCTCGCTTGTCAAAATGAAAAAGCCGGTAGTAGTAAGGCGTATTCTAAAGCGGAGCGCCGGCGAATGAGGAAAGGTCTGCACATCGGCCTCTAGCAAAAGACCGTCTCTGGCGGTAAACAACAGAGTATACTCATGGCCACCGTTCAAAAGAGGGTGTTCCCGCAGCAGCGTTGAAAAAACAAAGTCCGGCGCGGCGTTGAGTTCCTTGAAGCAGAAGCGCGGAAAGGCAAGGGAAACATCTATTCCCCCCGCTGTGCGCAAAAAAGAACCGCCTCCGGTAAAAATCGTTGTATCCAAAGAATCTATCTTAAATTCGCCCATATATGCCTTTACAGTGCTCCTTCCGGCCCTTCGACAAAGCCGGCATCGGTCAGTGCGATGAGTGCAAGCAATCCGCCCCAGGTAAGAAATTTATCGCTGTTGGGCACATCGCAGCCTTCGCCTGAATCAGCGTTGTAGTTTTCGTGAACATGACCGTGAGTGTTCCATTCCTTCATCAAAAGGGCAAGGCTTTTTTCGGCCAGTTTTTTCCGCGCTTTTGTAATGGCAGGCGTCGATGTTCCATATCGTTTTTCCGCCGTCCTGAGCGCGATATAGAGCAAGTAGTTGTGCGGTGGCCAGATACGTCCCCGCCAATAATTGTTATCGTGATAGGCACTGTCGTTGCGTGAAATTGCCGGAATTATCCAATCGCCGTAGAATTCAGCCGGATTAAAAAAATGTTCATTTATCATGCGCTCTGCGTGTTTTGCCGGAACGCTGTCTGAAAGAAGCGCAAAGAAATTCGTCGGCGCAATTCGCGGACTAAAGACGCCTGAGTCAGTACGCTTATTCAAATAGAGGCCGGTTTTTTCATCCCAGAGTTCTTCGAGTCCTTCTTTAGAAAGTGCCGCACGGTCTTTGAGTTCAGCGGCCTCCTGCCTCCCGATAATGCGCGCCAAATCAGCAAGATTTTCACAATCCCAAATATACATTGCCGTAAGTCCTGCATCCGCAAGGCGCATTATGTGTCTTTCATCGTCAAATGGGATGTCGTCGTAGAGCGGTGAATTATCCATGCCTGATTCAAGCGCTCCGCCTGCCGTTGTGCCAACATGGTTGACCTCCCAGAACCCGCTGGCAACCGGTTCAAAAGGGTCTGAACCCCAGCAGAGATGGCCGTTGGGAAGACCGCGCCGGGAAGCAAACCAGCGGTTCCAGCCCAATAGATCATCAAAAAGACATTCGATAATATCCGTATTCCGAAATTTACGATATATTTCACGAACCGCAAAAGAACCAACCGGCGGCTGGGAACGATCGCGGCTCTTATAGTTATCAGCAGCGGCAAAATTCGGAATAAAACCCGCCTCGGTTTTGTCATCGGTAATGGCAATAAGATTTCCATAAGCCAGGGGTTTGTAATCCCCCGCCGCCGCAAGCATACCGGCAAAATAGGTGTCCCAATCGAAGATGATATAACCTGCCCAATTGATATTCCAGAGGCGCGAAACCGGCGTACAAACACGGTCTTTTTCCGGTTCATAAATGGTATTCCATGCCTGGCAGCTCCGCATGGCGTTAAATGCATCGGCAAGTTCGCCGTACTTTTCCGTTTGAGCAAGAACCATCTGGCGTTGTTTTTCCATTAATGCTTTACAATCAGCGGCTGTTACCTCTGCGGCAGTCGACACCGCAGCCGGACGGGAAAGTTCAAGTGCGATATACGGATTGGTAAGCCAGGTATTAAGCTGCCTTACGCGCTTTCCATCGGTAAAAACCTCCAGTTCTGTCGAAGGCGTTACGGCGAAAAGGCGGCCATCCTCAATTTTAGTGTAACCGGCGCGGTTCCACAGAATTGCAAGCGACACAAAAACCTGTATCGGTTTTAGCACCCTTTTGAGCGGTGTAATCAGAATATACTGATGACCGCCGGCAACTGCGCTTTGAATAAAAACCGTGTTTCCGCTCTGGGTCAGCGTCAATTCAGTATAAGAACCGTCGTAACTGCGCGGCCCCGGATGAATCTTTTCATCATCTTCACCAAAACGTCCGATTAAAGGTTCGCGCACTATTTTGGGGCCGTTAAATACCTTGAAAGCAAGATTCACCGCAATCCCTTCTGGCATTTTGACATGACTCGTAACGCTGGAGTTATACCAGGTGTTAAATCCTTCGGCTTCTATGGCGAGTTTTTTCATATTATCCTATCCTTTTAATCCTGAAAAAGTAATGCCCTCGATAAAATATCGCTGGGCGGCAAAAAAAATAGCAATCATTGGCAGGGTAGCAAGAGTCGCCGCCGCCATCATCAGGTTCATTTGGCTGGTATACTGCCCGATAAATACCTGAAGACCGAGAGCGACGGTGCGGACTGATTCTTTATCAAGGTAGAGCAGCGGCCCCATGAAATCGTTCCAGGTACTCATAAAGGTAAATACGCCGACCGAACAGAGGGCAGGTTTTGCCATAGGAACAATCACCTGCGCATAAATCAGCGGGTAATTCGCGCCATCAACCAGCGCCGCCTCGTCATAGTCTTTGGGGATCGACGTATAAAACTGGCGTACCAGGAACACATTGAAGGCATGGCCAAAAAATGCCGGCAGCATCAGCGGAATAAAGGTATTATACGCGCCTATTGCCTTCCAGCCGATAAACTGGGGAATCATCAGCACCGTATAGGGAAGCATCATCGTCGAAAGAAGCAGCGCGAACCAAATATCCCTGCCCTTGAATTTGAGCCGTGCAAATCCAAATGCGATAAAACTCGCCGAAAGGATACAGCCGGTTACATTTACTGCTACCAGCAAAAAACTATTGCGGAAGTAGAGCATAAACGGCGCTGCCTTCATCGCCCTGACAAAATTGTCAAAATTAAAATGCGATGGCAGCCAGCGAACCGGCATCGACATAATTTCACGCTGGGTCATAAATGCGCTGCGCAAAAGCCAGAAAAATGGAAAAACCATACACAACGAAATTACACAGAGAAATAGCATCGTAATCATAGTGTGGACGGAAAACTTATTTGTTTTCATAAAACACCCACTTATTCTGACTGCGGAACACAATGAATGTGAACACGGCGATGACAATAAACAATACCCAGGACATAGCCGATGCATATCCCATGCGCTGGAACTTGAATGCGGTACGGTAAAGCAGCATAGTATAAACAAGACTGGCATTATTCGGGCCGCCCTGACCGCTGGTCATAACATAAACCTGCGTAAAAGTCTGCATCGCGTTGATAATCGCCATAACCATGTTAAAAAAGATAACCGGCGTCATCAGCGGCACTGTAATACGGAAGAAGCGGTGGAACACACCGGCGCCATCCAGACTGGCTGCTTCGTAGAGTTCTTTGGAAATGCCCTGAAGCCCTGCAAGATACACCACAACGGTATTTCCTGCGGCCCAAACAGACATAAGCGCAAGACTGGGAATAACGCCGCCTTCGCTGTAAATAAAGTTTTGCGGCGGCAGATGAAAAGCGCGTAACATCGAGTTTAAGAGCCCGAACATCGGGTCGAAGAGAAACATCCAAATCGCCGCAGATGCGACAGCCGGAACAATTGACGGCACATAAAATATTGTCCTAAAAACCGAGATACCTTTAACGCCTGTATTGAGCAGTGCCGCAAGCAGAAAAGTAACAATAGTAATAAGGGGAACCGAAAACGCCGTGTAATAAAGCGTAACACGCAGCGAGTGTCCTGCGAGGGATTCACGCGCAATATGTATATAGTTTTGCAGCCCAACAAACTGCGGTGCGGTGATGACATCCCATTCGGTAAAACTCATCACAAAACTAAAAATCATCGGGCCGAAATTAAACAAAACCAGTCCTATTATACAGGGCGCTATAAAAATATAACCCCATTTCAATTGACTCTTTGCGATTGTCATTTTTCCTCGATTATACGGTTAGGGCAGCGCTGATTTACTTGAAGCACAGCGAAGTTTCAGGTGCGCACAATCAGCACTGCCCTATGTATTTGCTCATTTCATTGTGCAAATACCACATTAAAGCAGCGCTGATTTATGCTCGGCTGCAAACGAACCGGAGGTTCGCAAGCAGTGCTTCCATAAGTCTGCCTGCCGCCGGCTGTCCGCTATTTCCAGATGCCGTTGAATTTGCCAGTCAACTGCCGCGTAAGATTATTCATGCCGTCAGCGGCGGTTTCCGAACCGAGCCATACTTTGTCCAGTTCGGGAACGATAACTTCATCGGCAATTACCGCCCAGTTTTTAACGGTAACATTTTCACCAAGGCGGGATGCCTGGGCCAGAATAGCGCCTGCAATCTGGGACATCGCTGGATTGGTAACTGCCAGCCAGGCCGAACGCTTCGCGGAATCGTTCAGCGTAGCGGTTGTTGTCGGAAGACCGCCAGGCAGCGCGAGTCTGGTTTTTTGCGCGACCGTTACCCAGTTATCAAAGTTCATCATCCAGTGGTAGAACTCGAAGGCCGCGTCAGAAGCGCCCGCCCGCATCTGGAAGCCGGCCGACCAGGTCATATTGCCGCCTTTTCCGGTAAAACTCGGAATTTGCGCAATACCGACATCAAACTTTTCGTTGATAAATTCGCCCGACATGAAGGTGCCGCCGATAAACATGCCAAGCTGTCCGTTCATAAGCAAAGTTGGGAAGTTCGTAAATGCGCTGCCCTGTGCCATCGCATGACTTGGAGCTGCGCAGTCAACGGCGGAAAGATCTGCTATCGCCTGGATGATGCGGGCGCCCTCAGGCTTGGACATTTCAAGCCCAGTACCATCAGTGTTGACGATGCTCGTTTGAGCGCCGTAGAGCAGAGCAGCCCAATAGAGCCAGTTGGTCGGCATCAAAGTACCCCATTGGGTTACATTCTGGTAGTTAAAGCCCGATTCGTCGGGGCCCTTGCCGCTCGAATCTTTGGTAAGTTTCTTCGCCGCGTCAACAAACTGCTGCCAGGTCCAGGGACTGGTAACGCTTTCCGGCGGGAATGTGATACCGGCTTTACGCAGCATATCCTTGTTGTAATAGAGTACGATAGTTGCAGGGTTCGAGCCGACGCCCCATATCTTCCCGCCTGTGGTAAAAAGATACTGCTTGAGGAAGAAATTGCCGGGATTGATACCCACCTTTTGATAATAGGGCAGAAGATCCGCGCCGACTCCTTTTTCGCCCCATTCATTGATGAGGAATTCATTTAGGATGTACACATCGGGCGTGTTGTTCGCCGCAACCATCGTGTTGATTTTGCTGTGAAAATCATTATACGGAACATACGTCTGTTCCACTTTGATATTCGGGTGCGCTGCTTCAAATTCCCTAACCAGCGCTTCACCGAAAATCTTTTCAGCGTCACCCCACCAGGTAAAAAAGCGAACCAAGGTTTTTCCATCGGAACCGGCCTTTTGTCCGCCTGCGAAAACTCCCCATAAGGACAACGAGACGAGAAGCAAAATTATTGCCAATTTTTTAAACATTTTAAGCTCCTTAAAAGGTTTTTTGCCGTGATTTTTGAAACGCCATACCGGCGTTCTGACGCTCTTGCCGCAAGCGCCAAGCGTATAATTAGGTTTACATAGTACACCCCCTTTCTCCTGTCGCAGCATAAGTCTTTGTATTATAAGGAATTAAGGGGGGGGGGAGGGGGGGGCAAAATACTAACAGATAAACAAAGCATACATCGCCGCCGCTTGATAGATAACCGCATATACCCCCCTTTAAACATCAGCCCCCCGGAGAATATCCGGCTTATGAGACACTATAGCCAGTATAATGGGCCATATTACGATTGTCAAGGGGAATTTAAGAATTTTTTTCAGAAAATTCGGGGGCCCCCGTACACGCGCTCTCTGCGGGGGGCCCTGCTGTCTGTTCCGCAAGTCTCTGTGTACCTTGACCGGCCATTCATGGCAGGCAAGCAGGGGGGCTTGGAGCCGGGCAATGCAGGTTCATAATGGCCGCCGCTATGACTGAATCC
Source organism: Treponema sp. (assembly GCA_031279925.1). The sequence continues at coordinate 8,034 of JAITHQ010000208.1, forward strand.
TGATACCGTGCTGAACACGCCTAACGCCCGGCGGACCCCCCTTCCATTAGTTCGCCGTGAACAGCCAGTCTCCCAGCGTCTTCGCAAAGACCGCCACATCCTGAGAACCCAGAGAAGCCAGTTCTGCGGTACGCTGAAACACAACAGTTCCTCTGCCGCCGTCGTACAGTTCGCAGACCGCGCTTGCGCCGGAAAGCGTGATGTTGAGCCTAAAACGGCTCTCCGGCGCGGAAACAAGCCCCATCC
>JAITHQ010000219.1 GCA_031279925.1 Treponema sp.
GCCGTTGGTGCTATGAAACCAGACCACCGCCTTGCCGGTTTCATCCCCAAGGTTGAAGTTGAAAGCCTCCGCCGGAGCGACTTGCATCCGGTCGTAGATTTCCAGGTGATAAAAGTCCGCAGCAAACACGGACCCCCCAAGCGCGCCCGCAATCACGAGCAAGAACAGCACTTTCTTCATACTTATCCTCTCTTTCTTTTGATTTTGAACCTCCTGTTAACCGTTATACCCGGTTTCCAAAGGGTTCCTGGAAAAAGGGTAGGGCCTTTTTCCCGATTATGTCAAGAGGAGCCCGTAAATGCGTTTTTGGAGGAATTTGGAATTTTTTGAAACCGGTGTCTGAAACCGGCGCCTGGCGCCATTTTTCTCTTTTCTCTCTCCTCCCCACTCTCTCTTTTCTCCATAAAAAAGATTTTGCTTGACATAAACGGCACAGGCATTACATCATCTTAAGATAGGGAGAATATTATGGCGGAAGTTAAGAAATTTACCGGTTCGGACATTGAAATTGCCCAGGCGGTGTATCCTGAACATGCGCTGCCCATAGATGCGGTAGCGGAAAAGGCGGGTATTCCCAGCGAGTTCATTGAACATTACGGGAAGTACAAGGCAAAAGTTGACTATAACTATCTGGCCGGAAAAGAAAACGCGCCGGACGGCAAACTGATTTTGGTAACAGCCATTACTCCCACACCGGCGGGTGAAGGCAAAACCACCACCACGGTAGGCGTTGCCGACGGCCTTTCCCGCATTGGAAAAAAAGTACTGGTTGCCCTGCGGGAACCTTCGCTGGGGCCGGTGTTTGGGGTAAAAGGCGGCGCAGCCGGGGGCGGCTGGGCGCAGGTTATCCCAATGGAAGATATAAACCTGCATTTTACCGGCGATTTTCACGCCATAGGAGCGGCAAATAACCTGCTTGCCGCTATGATCGACAACCATATTTTTCAGGGCAACAAACTGGGCATTGATCCCCGTAAAATCATCTGGCGGCGTTGCGTGGACATGAACGACCGGCAGCTACGCTTTGTGATTGACGGGCTGGGGGGCAAAGCAAACGGTACGCCAAGGGAAGACGGTTACGATATAACCGTGGCCTCGGAAATTATGGCGGTACTCTGCCTTGCCTCTGGAATAGACGACCTAAAGGCGCGGCTGGGCCGTATCATTGTAGGCTACACTTACGGCAAACAATCAGACGGCAGCGAGCGGCCTGTAACCGCAGCCCAACTGAACGCCCAGGGCGCGATGGCGGCGCTGCTAAAAGACGCCCTTAAACCCAACCTGGTGCAGACGCTGGAAGGCACACCAGCCTTTATTCACGGGGGCCCCTTTGCCAACATCGCCCACGGCTGTAATTCGGTCATGGCAACCCGGCTTGCCCTTAAAAGCGCGGACTATGTAGTTACCGAAGCCGGGTTTGGCGCCGACCTGGGCGCGGAAAAATTCCTGGACATTAAGTGCCGTTTTGCGGGCCTGCGGCCTGCGGCGGTAATAATCGTAGCGACCGTACGGGCGCTTAAGTCGCATGGCGGCGTTCCCAAGGCGGAACTTAACCAGGAGAACCTTGCCGCGCTGGAAGCGGGCCTGCCCAATTTACTGCAGCATGTAGAAAACATCACCCAGGTTTATAAACTCCCTGCGGTAGTGGCAATCAACGCCTTTCCCAAAGACACCAAAGCGGAACTGGACCTGGTAGAACAGAAATGCAGGGCGCTGGGAGTAAACGCAGCCCTGTCCGAAGTCTGGGCCAAAGGCGGCGAAGGCGGCGAAGCCCTTGCCCAAGAAGTAGTCCGGCTCTGCCAACAGGAAAACCAGTTCATCTATGCCTACGAGACAAGCCAATCCATACCGGAAAAAATCGAAGCCATAGCAAAAAAAATCTACCGGGCGGATGGAGTAACAATATTGCCCCCGGCGCAAAAACAGATTGAACAACTGGAAAAACTGGGCATGGACAAAGTTCCGGTCTGCTTGGCAAAAACCCAATACAGTTTTTCCGATGACCCAACCCTATTGGGAGCGCCAAAAGGCTGGCAGCTAACAGTCCGAAACATCAAAATTTCAGCGGGAGCGGGCTTTGTGGTGGCCCTAACCGGCGAAATAATGACCATGCCCGGACTACCGCCGGTCCCCGCCGCCGAAAAAATCGACGTAGACCACACCGGCAAAATATCCGGCCTGTTTTAAAAATTAAAAAGCAAAAGGGGGGAAGCCTCCCCCCTACGGCGCACTTTGTTGCGCCGTACCCCCCTCAACGGGGGCTCTGCCCCCGTAACGCCCCCGGCAAGCAACCGCACGGCGAAGCCGTGTAGATGAACAACGTTAACACGCCGTAGCCTTAGTAAACTTTACAGTATGCGAGCAGCGGCGCGGCAACTTTAGTTGCCGCAGCAGGCGCCGGATACGCTTAAGTTGAAAAAGGCGCCAAAATGGCAAAATGGCGCCTGGCGCCATATGCCCACCAAATACCCGAAACAGTGCCTGGCACTGTTTTGAATGGCGTCTGGCGCTGTTTTTTATCCTGTTTTCAAGTTTTTTGGGTATTCCTCGCTAATTTTGTACCGCCTTGTCCACTAAGTATACGCATATAGGCTTCTACCCCAGCAACGTCCCCGCCGGATACCTTTTTTGCATAAAAAGTAAATGCGGCTGTTGACAAGTTGGAAAAAATACCTCACAATAACCCAAGGCTGAAAAAAATACGCCGTTGCCGGATGCAGCCCAAAACACAACCGGGAACAGCAGGGCCTAAGGAGTACCAAATGGACTTAAAAGAAATTACTTTTTACTTTCCTAATGAAAAGAGAACCTATGTTTCCGGGAATGATTCCTGTACTTCCATTGTACTAGATGCTGAAGATACAGGAGTGATATACGTTAATTATGAAAATGCTCAACCAAGATATACTAAGGTTTTTCACAATGTTCCTTTTGAAGCTTTGAAATAAAGAAGCGGACAGTACCGTTACGCCCGAACCGGAACATACCGAGGAAGGAATATTTGAAAAAACCTCATTTTCACCACAATCATAAATCGAATTGCTGAGGGAAAGATTCCTTAAGTTGTTGACAGTGGGAAGTCTCCCCCACGCTGCGGCCTTGCTGCGCAAGTCCTCCGCTGCCCCCCTCAGCGGGGGTTCCACCCCCGCAACGCCCCCGAAGAAAGGTGACTGACACCCCTGCGTTACCAGGCAAAGCCGGGGGATTACCGATGGATTTATGGTGATGTCAATGCCGCCGTACCGTTTCCGGAGCTGAAATTTACCGTTACAGAACCAATGTTTGTTCCATCTCCATCCTTTACATTAAATGGGTTTGAGTCTTTCACAAAAACGCTTAAAGAGATATTTTGATCGCTTCCGGTATATGCAAGAGTGTTACCACCACCTTGGTAATTAAATACCTTAAGAACCGCCTGCCCATTTTCAATTTTGACACCGGTAACGCTTGAGGTGCTGCTCATTGAACTGGCAGCGGCAAACAACCGGTAAACTCCAGTAATTGCAGAAGAAGTATCATTTTCTGCAATTACATATTTACCGTTATGATCAGCAAGACCAGTAATAGTCAGTGTACCGGCGGCACTTGAACCGCCGCCCCCACCGCCATCATCATCATCCGTGGGGCAGCCTGCAAAGGTGAAAATTGCCGCTAACGCAATAAGGGCAAATCCGAATAAGAGACCATGTTTCGTTTTCATGGTGTTCTCCTTGTTGTTGCCCGCCATCCCCCAATGGGACGCCGGGCGCTTAAAAAGATACAATCTCCGCAACGCGGAAATAAAAAAAGCCGGTAATTCCCC
>JAITHQ010000021.1 GCA_031279925.1 Treponema sp.
ATTGTGGATTTTTGCGGTAATAGACCGCAAAAATCCCGATTTTCGGGCTCTTTTGGAGCCTGCAAGGTAGAATTTTGGCGTTTGCAACGCCAAAATTCCAGATTTTGAACAGGCTCTTACAACCGTTTCTGGTGTTCCACCGGCTCAATTGGCCGCGCCTTTTACGCTTCTATATTTTTTTCCGTTTTTCTGATACTTTCTATACGTGGAATTATTCGCGGACGAGGCGCTTATCGAGGTGGCTTCCGGTTCCGGCGGCAACGGCTGCGCGGCATTCAGGCGGGAAAAATATGTGCCCAGGGGCGGCCCGGCGGGCGGAGACGGGGGCAGGGGTGGGGACGTGGTCTTTACGGTACGGCGTAACCTGCGGACGCTTTCCCACCTGCGTTACCGGCATACCTTTAAAGCGGAAAACGGGCGCGATGGGGAGGGTGGGGGCCGCTATGGGCGGAACGGCGCTGATGTGGTGATTCCCCTGCCGCCCGGGGCATTGATTCGCAATGCGGAAACCGGGGCGCTGATCCACGATTTTTCCGGCAAACAGGAAGATTTTGTATTTCTAAAGGGGGGGAACGGCGGCTGGGGAAACCTCCATTTCAAGAGCGCGGTGAACCAGGCGCCCCGGACGGCCCTGCCGGGAAAGGCAGGCCAAACGGCGCGGCTGCGGGTGGAACTGCGGATGATTGCTGATATTGGCCTGGTAGGGCTGCCTAACGCGGGCAAGTCCAGCCTCCTTGACCGGTGTACCAACGCCCGTCCCCGGATTGCCCCCTATCCCTTTACCACGAAAATTCCCAACCTGGGGGTTTTGACTCTGGGCGGACGGGCCGAAAATGGAGACGGGCGGGACATTATCCTTGCCGATATTCCCGGCCTGATTGCGGGGGCCTCGCAGGGGGCGGGACTTGGGATTCGTTTTCTTAAACATATATCCCGGACTGCGGCCCTGGTTTTTTTGATCGATCTTTCCGGTGATAACTACCTTGAAGCCTTCGATGTCCTGCTTGCCGAACTGGCTGCTTTTTCGCCCGATCTGCCTGCCAAGCCGCGTCTGCTGCTGGGTACAAAAACCGATTTGCCCGAAAGCTCAGGCCGGCTGGAACTGCTGAAGGCCCAATATCCCACCGAACAGACGCGGGGAATTTCGGTATTTTCAGGGGAGGGAATTGACGGCCTGGCGGTGGAATTGGCCCGCCTGACCGAAGCGGGGGAGGCTGCGGAAAACGAAGATGTTCCGGTCCGGGAAGGGGAGGAAGAAGCGTGAGGCTGGCGATTCTGGGCGGAAGTTTTAACCCGGTGCATCTGGGCCACCTCTTTTTGGCCGAATCGGCGCTTTCGGCTTTCAACTACGATCATGTGGCGCTGATTCCGGCCTGGCGTTCTCCCTTTAAACCGGATGCCGAAGGAATGGAAAGCGGAGCAAAAGAAAGGCTGGAACTGGTGGCCGCCTCGATAGCGGGCGATCCGCGTCTTATAGTTGATGACTGCGAAATTCGCCGGGAGGGAATATCCTATACTGTGGATACTCTGCATGATGTGGTGGGCCGTTACTGCCCGGAAGGGAAAACCGGACTTATTATTGGCGATGATCTGGCGGCGAATTTTCTCCGCTGGCATGACAGCGAGGCAATTCTGGATATGGCGGATATTATCGTAGCCCGGCGGGACGGATCGCCGGCGGATACCTTCCCTTTTCCCTGTATCCGCCTTGACCAGGCGACATTGCCGGTTTCTTCGGCAATGCTGCGCCGGCGAATCGCCGCGGGCAAGGCATGGCGTTACCTTATGCCGGAGGGGGCGCGCTCGATTATCGAAAAGCGGCGGCTGTATGGTTTTAGCGGCCCGGCAGGGGACGCAAGGGCGCTTACAGGTTCCCCGGCGGAAATTATCCGTATCGAAGAAACCGTGCGGCAGGAGCTTCCCCTGGATCGTTTTCTCCATTCGCGGCATACGGCGGTCCTTGCCTGGGATCTTTGCCGGCGCTTTGGGATGGACCCGGCCCAGGGCTACCTTGCGGGGATAATCCACGATTTGGGAAAGGGCCTGCCCCCCGGCGCCCTGCTCAAACTGGCAAAATCAGACGGCAAGCCGGTTTCCAGGCTTGAAAAAAAGAAGCCCGGCCTGCTTCACGGCAGGGCGGCGGCGGTTTTGCTGCGGGAACGGTTTGGTATCCATAGCGATGCGATTATCGAGGCGGTGGCCCTGCATACGTCAGGCGGCCCGGACATGGGACCGCTGGCAAAGGCGCTGTACATAGCCGATAAAATCGAGGTTTCGCGGCAAAAGGCCGATCCCGCCCTGCGGAAACTATGCCGCGACAGCGGGGATTTGGATGAGCTTTTTGGCGCGGTGCTGGAACAAACGGTTTCCTGGCTGCGCGCAAAGTCTTATGAGCTTTCCGTGGACACCTATCGCCTGCTGGAAAAAATGAAGAGGAAACCGATGTGAAGACCAACGCCAAAGACGCGAGCGGCGCGCTGCTTATTGCCATTGTATTACTGCTGGCGGCTGGGGTGGCGGCGGCCCTGTTTGCCCTGCGCGGCGACCCGGTTAAAGACGCCATCTCGGATGACCGGGTGATTAATACGCTGTTTGTAATTGAACAGAACGTAAAACCCTTGAGTAGCTTTGTGTTGATGTACTACCCGGCCACCAAACGCGCAGCCTTTTTCGATGTTCCCGGCGATTTAGGTCTCCTTATCCGCCGGATTAACCGTGTAGACCGTATTGACAGAGTGTACGAGCCGGATCGGATTGCCAGCTTTGAGAACGAGATCGAAATGCTGCTGGGACTGGATATTAATTTTTCCATTGTGATCACCCTGGACAACCTTGCCAGAATCGTAGACCTGATCGGCGGGGTGGAACTGTTCATCCCCGCGCCGGTGGACTCAGGCGGCGGCGAAGAAGAACTGGTCCGCTTTCCTTCGGGGATTACCCGCCTGGACGGGGACAAGTCCGCGCTGTATGTCCGCTGTGAACTGCCCGGTGAGGAGCGGGAAATGGCGGTGTTCCGGCGTCAACGCTTCTTCCTTGGCTTCCTCAAGCGGTTGGGGGAAACAAACTCTTTGTTAAAGCAGCCCGCTGTGTCTCCCCTGTTCCAGTCTTTTCTTACCACAGGAATGAGCCGGCGTACCCGCATCCGGCTTTTTGACGAATTCGCCGGTATGGATACGGACCGCGCCTCTGTGCAGTCAGTAGGGGGGAACTGGCGGGAGGTGTCGGGGCAGATGCTGCTTATTCCCTACTATGACGGGAGCCTGGTTAAGGATATAGCGCGGCAAACCCTGGGGAGTTTGACCCGTTCAGCGGGCGGTTCGGCCAACGACCGGGTTTTTACGGTAGAAGTATTGAACGGAACAGCGGTCAGCGGGCTTGCCGGCAGAACAGCCGAGCTGCTGCGGGGCTTTGGCTATGACGTGATTGCCATCGGCAACGCCGATCAAACTTCGTATGACGAGACAGCGGTAGTGGTTAACCGGTCCGGTTTTGACGATCAGGCGCGGGATTTTGCCGAAATAATCCGTTGCGAGAATATCCGCACGGAAATGTCCGCGCCGGATTCCAGCGAAGGTGAAGGGGCCATGCCGAATTTTGAATACCGGTCGGATTTTACACTTATAATTGGAAGGGATTTTAATGGCAGATATGTTACAGGAAACTAAAAACCCGCTTCCCCGCGAGGAAGAAGCGGCTGCATTGGGGGAACTGCTCCATGCGCACAAAGGCGGGGACGTGACGGTGCTGGACCTGCGCGTCATGGACGCATGGACTGATTTCTTTGTTATCGCCACCGCGTCCAGCAACACACACCTTGACGGCCTGGAACGGCACGTCAAGGAGTTTTGCCGGGAGCGGGACCTTGAAATACTACGACGTTCCCGCAAGAACACGGGGGAGGAAGACGAATGGCGGCTGTTTGACCTTGGCTGGGCTGTAATACATTTGATGAGCGCCCGCCTTCGTTCTTTTTATGAGCTTGAGCGATTGTACCCTGAGGCGCACGCGCTCAAGCAGGGAGAAACGGCTTATTCGTCAAAATCGTCGAAATCGCCGTCTTCATCATAGTCGTAGTCGTCTTCCTCATCATCGTCAAAATCATCTTCGTCTTCATCGTCGTCAAAGTCATCCTCGTACTCATCGTCGTCGAATTCTTCTTCTTCCATGTCCTCGAAGCTGTCTTCTTCATCGACGTCTTCCTCGTCCGCATCGTCTTCATCGCTGAAGATAAGGAAGGGTAAGGGGACTTCCTCCGCCTCCGGCGCGGCCGCTCCGCTGTACCAGGGCATCAACGCCAGCGTCTCCGGCAGGAACCCCTCCTCGCCGAAATTCCGCTCATCATGCATGGCCTCGTGCAAAACCATAACGCTCTCCGTTTAGCAAAGTTCTGTTGTTTATTATCACGCTTGACCGCCCATATAGGCATCAAGCCCTTCTTGAAACATAAGGGAGAGATTGGAACATTGTCAACTGGTTTCCGCTTAATATGCGCTTTTTTTCTAAATGTATGATACGCTTCACATTATGCGTTCAATCACGCTTATGGCCCCGGCAAAACTTAATCTGCACCTGCGTATTGGAGGCGGGCGTCCTGATGGTTTTCACGGCCTGGAAAGCATTTTTGTAGCTCTGGCTTTTGGGGATACCTTGCGCGTGGAATGCCTGCCGCAGGCCGATACGCTGAAAATCCGGGCGGCAGGGCGTTTTGCCTGCGGGCTTGCGGATACGCCGGCCCCGCGTAATCTTGTGGGCCGGGCGGCGGCCCTGTTTCGGGAGCGTACCGGGTTTAAACAGGGGCTGCGGGCGCGGCTGGTAAAACGTATTCCGCTGGGCGGCGGTTTGGGGGGCGGCTCTTCGGACGCGGCGGCAATGCTCCTGGCCCTGAATATTCTGTCCGCAGCCGGGGGAGGCGTCCGGCTGGATGACGCTGAATTGGCCGCTTTGGGCGCCGCTCTTGGCAGCGACGTGCCGTTTTTTTTGGCAAATACCCCTGCCGCATGGGTCAGCGGCAGGGGAGAGCGGATACAGCCCATTGCCGCCCCCAGCCGCCTTTGGTTTGTACTGGTTAACCCCGGTATTCCCAGCGGCACTCAGGCGGCGTTTCGCCTGCTGGACGAGTACCGCGCCCGTGTTCCCGGCGCAGGAAAAGCCGCTTCCCTTGCCGGTGATTCCGCCGCCCTTATTGGAGCCCTTGCCGCCGATCCCTGTTCCTGGCCCTTTGAAAACGATTTTCTGCCGGTCCTTAGAGCCTGTTCAAAATTCTACCTTGCAGGCTCCATCGAACCGAAGGTTCGCAGAGCCCGAAAATCGGGATTTTTACGGTCTATTGGCCGCAAAAATCCACAATTTGAACAGGCTCTAAGAATAACTAAA
>JAITHQ010000096.1 GCA_031279925.1 Treponema sp.
TCCCACAAGGTTTCTGGATTTTCATGATTTTTTTTATTTGGTCAGCGGTTCCTGGACGGTGCGCCTTGAAGATGAAGTGCTGCAGCTCCAGCCGGGTGATGTTGCTTTGCTGCCCGCCAATCTGCATCACTACGGTGAACGTTTTTGTGTGCCGGGAACCCAGACTATCTATGTTCATTTTCAAGTCAGGGGCGGAGACAAAATCAGTGCAAAAGAAAGCCCCGCTTTGCCGGTGCAGAGTGTGACGCATACATATACAAACCGGATTCTGCTGATGTTTCAGGAGATAATGAAAATGTATCTGCTTAAACCTTCCCTGTGGGAGTTCCGTTGTTCCGTTTTGCTCAACCAGCTTATTATCGAACTGTCTGATTTATACATTCAGAGCGGCGTTCAAAAGGACAAGGTGATAATAGATATGCTGCATCTTTTTATTGAGCACCCCGAACGGTTTTTTCCCATAACGGAGCTTGCCGCGGAAGCCGGAATGTCTCCCCGATCGCTCAGCGCCCAGTTCAAATCCCAAACCGGACAGTCCATCCATAAGTATCAGATAAACACCAAGCTGGAACAAATAGCCAAAATCCTTAGAACCAACCCCAATGCGAGCCTGAAAAATCTTGCCTACACATTTGGTTTCTGTGATGAATTCCATTTGAGTTCTTCGTTCAAGAAAAAAACCGGTCTTTCGCCTATTAGGTACAGCAAATCGATACGATAGGTCTAGTGTTCTGTCTAAAACAAGTATAGACAAAGAACTAGAGGATGATACACTTTATGCATGAAAGAAATCATGCCGAATGTGGACAACGAGGATACAATCCTCATGGAAAACGGTTGAGAGCCGAACGATCCTTCTTTTCTTGATACCCTGCTTGCCGCAAAGGTAAGCCGCAAAACCGATAGTACGGGTGTCTTCTCTTTTCACAATCACAAGTTCCTTGTTCCCTATCCGGCTTGCCGTGGTAAAACCATTGATCTGGTCATGAGCGAAAAGACAGGTTTCAAGGCCATGCTGGGCAAGAAGCTCTACGACATTCAATACTGCGATTATCACAATAACCGGCACATCAAAACCCTCATGCCGGAGGTTTCACAGATTTTCATAGACAGGTACCTGCGGGCCAAGGCAAAGGAAACAACGAGGAACGAAACCGGAATTTTCTCACAAAGACCGGCAGGTTTGCAGCGGGCTATGAACGCGCCTTAAACTTGCGCGTCCATGCATCAATCGTGCAAAAACTATGTTCCCGCTCATCTTTTGATAAAGCGCCATAAGCCATTACCAGCCGCCGTTCCTTGAAGGCGAGACTTTCTTTCTCCGCGCCGGTTCAAGATATTCCGCCGAGGTGTCCAGCAGGTTAGCAATCCCCACACTATCCCAGAAGTCAATAACGCGCTCCTCTATTATTAAACTTTAGCTGGTTTAATACCCCGAAGCTCTGCTGCGGCTGAAATTAATGATATAATGAAGGATGAGCGAAATTACAAGAAAATCCCATAATTTTCTTTTGTTAAATATACTTTCATTTTTAAGAGGTCGCTTTTCCAAAACTGAAGTTTTGCAACAGCCTCATTATTTAAAAATAAATCAATAAAATATTTTTTTATAACTTAAATCAACAACAATTTTTGCGTATAATTCAGTCAAATTATTTATACCATCTGGAATTACTGTATAAATATCAATATCACTTTCTTCGATTGGTATTCCGTATGCATAAGGTACGAACAAATATATATACCTTGCAGATACAAATTTAAGAATGGATTATTTATATATCATCTATTCTTTCAACTAAATTTTCCATATTTTTATTCGTGCGGAGGGGTTTAATACCCCGGCTGCATTTCCTTATTAAGAACAACCATACCCCGTTGCTTGCGGTGGGGTTGTTGATTGGTACATAACATTTTTCTACATTTCAAACCTTGAAACTGAAATACTTTTGATAGATAATAGGGCATGAAATCTTTCAGCAAGGAACTGTGGTTCAATACGCCAAAACCCCGTGAATTTATCAATATTACCGGCGAAGTTGAAGCCCTCCTGCGCGAGTCGGGCATACAGGAGGGTTTGTGTCTGGTAAACGCTATGCATATTACCGCCAGCGTTTTTGTCAACGATGATGAATCCGGCCTGCACCACGACTTTGACGTGTGGCTGGAAAAACTGGCCCCGCATGAGCCGGTCTCGTCTTACCGCCACAATACCGGGGAAATAAACGCCGACGCCCATCTTAAACGCACCATTATGGGGCGGGAAGTGGTTGCGGCGGTCAGCGGAGGCAAACTGCACCTTGGCCCATGGGAACAAATTTTTTACGGTGAGTTCGACGGCCAGCGCCGTAAACGAGTACTTGTAAAGATCATCGGGGAATGACGCAGGCGGCGGTCTTAGAGCCGGTTCAAATTGTGGATTTTTGCGGTCAATAGACCGTAAAAATTCCGATTTTCGGGCTCTTTTGGAGCCTGCAAGGTAGAATTTTGGCGTTTGCAACGCCAAAATTCCAGTTTTTGAACAGTCTCTTGGAGCCGGTTCAAATTGTGGATTTTTGCGGTCAATAGACCGTAAAAATTCCGATTTTCGGGTTCTGCGAACCTTTGGTTCGATGGAGCCTGCAAGGCAGCATTTTGGCGTTTGCAGCGCCAACATTCCAGTTTTGAACAGGGATTAGTTTTCCTGCGGCAGTTCGGTATAGACCCAGATCATGCGGGCCTCACGGTTTTCGTGGTTAAACCAGGAATGTTTGTTTTTCGAGTGGAAACTGAATGAATCGCCAGAGGATAGCACGTATGCAATATTGTCCAGCCTGAAATGTATCTTGCCCGAAAGCACGTATACCACCTCTTCGCCGTGGTGGGAATGTTCAATTTCCCTGCCCGAATGGGGGGCAACTTCGTACAACATCATATATATCCTGAATTTGTTTAGGCCGATAAGGCTGGAAACGGTAAGGCCGGCAATGCCTATGTCGATTTTTTCGCCCGTCCCCTTTTTTATCAGATGCCGCTCGTTTTCAACCTCGTCAAAAAAATAGAGCAAATTCTCCCCATAAAAATCGGCCAGCCGCTGCAGAATGTCCAGAGAAACATTGGCCCGCTCGTTTTCTATCTTGTATAGGTAGGATGATGATATGCCGGAGGCTTTTGCCGCTTCCTCCAGGCTAAATCCCCTGGCAAGGCGGCAGTTTTTCCATTTTTCACTTTTGAAAGGACTCGGATTGGGGCTGCCGCCGCCCTGGCTCCTGTGTTTGACGTTTTGCCTGGCCTGGGAAAAGATAAGGTTAGCCGCATTGACGCTGACCTGGTTTTCTCTGGAATAGCGCACCAGGCCCCGCAGCACATTCATATCCTCGCTGTCAAATATCCGGTAGCGGTTTTTTGACCGCCTGGAGACAAATATTCCCTTTTTTTCCCAGTTCCGAATTGTCGCCGGGGATACGCCTATCTCTTTTGCCGCTTCTTTAATGCTGTAGAGCATTTCGCCGGTTTCGGTATTAAACATTTTTGCCTTGTTGTTTTGTCAACCGCAAAGCTGAAATTGTGCGGCCTCCTCTTTTATAGAATTTTTTGGTGATTATGTCAATTTTCATTTTTCGTAATTAAAGAGGCTGTTGCAAAACTTCAGTTTTGGAACAGCAACCGCTAAAGAATACAAAAAAATGATACTAAAATATAAATTTTTTGTTGACAATGTTAGAGAGCACATTTATAATAATACAACTATAACATTATAAAGAGAGGCTGTTGCAAAAGTAACCGGCTTTTGCAACAGGCTCAATGTACTACGGTAAAGGATAAACATGCGGCGTTTTGAAGGGAAAACCGTTATTGTTACCGGCGGCTCAAGCGGCATCGGAGAGGCCGCATCCAGGGCTTTTTCCGCGGAAGGGGCCAATGTGATCATTGTCTGCCTTCCCGGCGAAGAATCCGGGAAAAAAGTTGCCGCAGAGATAGCCGCCGCCGCCGGCACGGCGATGGTTATTGAAAGCAATATCGGAAACGAGGAAGACGTCAAGGCCATGTATGCCGCGGCGATAAAAGCATACGGCAGAATCGATATTTTTATCGGCAACGCCGCCGCTTTTGATTCCTACCAAAACCTGCTTGAAGTCAGCGGCGATCTATGGAAGCGGGTAATCGATGTGAATCTTACCGGCGCGTTCTACTGCATGAGAAACCTGATTCCGCACATGATCGAAAACGGCGGCGGCGTAATTGTGTTTACCTGTTCCATTGCCGGGCATATAGGGGGGCATGGCGGCGCCGCCTACACGGTATCCAAACACGGCCTTTTGGGCCTTGTCCGGCAGATCACCTTCGATTACGGCGGCAAGGGGATACGCTGCAACAGCGTGTCGCCGGGTTCAGTTTATACGCCCCTTTCAGCCCCCTGGCTTGATACCGGCACGGCCAGGGAAAAACTGGCAAAGACCCCTTATGGCGACTATGGAATGCCGAAAGATATTGCCGGGGCTATTTTATTTCTGGCAAGTGATGAGGCGAAGTTTATTTATGGAACGGATCTGCTGGCGGACGGCGGTAATTTGGTACGAAAGTGGTAATTTTATTATGGATTTTTTGCAGTTTTCCGCAAGAAAACGAGAAAAATAATAGGGCAGCGCTGATTAGCGTCAAGTTAATCAGCGCTGCCTAAGAGCCCGAAAATCGGGATTTTTACGGTCTATTGACCGCAAAAATCTACAATTTGAATAGGCTCTAAGGAGCGGGATATGGGGTATCATGAAGACGGCAAATGGTGGGTTAGTCCATCAAATTACGATGCGGAAGTCACATCCGGGTTTAACTTCCCCAAAAAGGTTGAATTTTTGGATACAACCCTGCGGGACGGCGAACAGCAGCCCAGCGTCATTCTGACCAGGGATGAAAAGGTTCAAATCGCCAAAAAATTATCCGGGATCGGGGTCCAGCGGATAGAAGCCGGAACGCCGGCGGTATTGAAAGAAGATGCCGAGGCGATACGGGAGATATGCGATTTGGGCTTGAAAGCCGATATTTACGCCTTTGTCCGCAATATGGTCAAGGACATGGAACTTGCCAAACAGTGCGGGGTCCAAGGGGTCATTGCGGAACTGATAGGCAGCGAGCATCTGCTGGAATTTGGAAAACGCTGGACTGTGGACAAGGCGAAAAAAGCGGCAATAGAGGCAACCCAGGCCGGCAAGGAATTGGGCCTCAAAATTTCTTTTTTCCTGGCGGATTCTTCCCGGGCGGACATCAACTTTCTTCTTGATATGGTCCATTCCGTCAAGGAAGAGGGAAAAATCGATTCCCTGGTGTTAGTCGATACTTTTGGCGTTTTTTCCCCGGAAGGCGCGGCCCACCGGGTTCGTGTCCTTAAAAAAGAGTTTCCCGATCTTCCCATCGAAATTCACGCCCATGACGATTTTGGCATGGGGGTTTCAAGCACCATAGCGGCCCTTGGCGCCGGGGCAGAGGTGGCGCATGTTACCGTTAACGGAATCGGTGAGCGGGCAGGGGGGGCGCAGCTTGAGGCCGTGGCGGTGGGACTCTTGGCCCTGTATGGAATCGATGCCGGCCTTGATACGGCGAAGTTCAAAGAGCTGTCCCGCTTTGTGGCGGATCTGACGCGCAGCCCGGTGGCCCCCACCAAGCCGGTAGTAGGCGACAAAATTTTCCTCTGGGAAACAGGCCTGCCGTCAAGCCTTTGGATGAACTGTAAAGACGTGGACCCGCTGATCATGCTGCCCTACAAATGGACTTTAACCGGCCAGAACGAGCCGTACCTCCTGATCGGAAAAAAGAGCGGCAAGGATAATATTAGGGAATGGCTTAAAAAATGCGGCCTTTCGGTACCGGAGGAAAAATTTGATCAAATACTGCCAAAGGTAAAGAGCAAATCCTACAGCGAAAAACGGGATCTTACCAGGGAAGAATTTATTGCCATCGTTGAGGGCATATAAATCCGGCTGGACAATTTTTATAGTTTTTATAGTAAGGAGAAGAATTATGAAGAAACTGACGAAAAAATGGTCTTTTGCGCTTGCGGCGGCGGTTATCGCGGCGCTCTTGGGCGTTTCCTGCTCAAAAAAGACGGATGCCGCCGCTTCCGCCGCTGATCCGATTGTTATGCGAATTGGAAACACTACAGCCCCGGATCATATCCTTAATGTTACCTTTGAGGAATTTGCCAAAGCGGTTAACGAACGTTCCGGGGGACGTATCAAAGCTACGGTTTATCCCAACGGCGAGCTTGGTACGCTCAGAACCATGACGGAAGGATTACAGATGGGAACCCTTGAAATGGCAACCCAGTCCCCCGGCGGCCTTGCCTCGTTCTGGCCCACTATGGGCGTTCTTGAACTTCCCTATATGTTTCAGGC
>JAITHQ010000152.1 GCA_031279925.1 Treponema sp.
CCCCCCCCCCCCCCCCCCCCCCCCCCCCCCCCCCCCCCCCCCCCCCCCCCCCCCCCCCCCCCCCACTAGGTGATCATACCAGCGGCTCTCGATCATCTTACTTTCGTTTATATCATCCAATCATCAGATAAGGAATGTACAAACTTAAGAATCGGGTATAAATTAAATGCAAGTTTCTTGATAATTCGGGTGGAATTATGAAAGAAACTGAATTTGAGGTTTTTATCCCCCATATTGCCCATACGGTATACCGGAAATGCAGGTCGAACTGGCGTATGCCGCTGCACCGGCTGCGCGACTACAACATTACTTACCTTATTAAAGGCGCCGCCCGGTATACCATAGACGGCATAGTCCACGAGCTGAGTGCCGGCGATATGCTCTTTCTTTCGGAGGGGGTTGAGCGAATGGCCGTTACCGATCCCCATAACCCGATGAGTGTTTTTTCGGTCAATTTTAGCTCCCTGTTTCCCTCGGCGCGAATCACGCCGCCGCCGTTTCCCATGATAAGCCACATCGGGCTGCGACAGGACCTTATCGACCTTTTTAAGGATATGATCTTTAGCTGGGTAAGGCGTCCGCGGGGCTACCTAGCAAAGAGCTGCGCCCTGTTGATGTTGTTGCTGCATAATCTGGCCGAAATACTGCTGTACGGCATCTATTCGGCCTCCAAAGATTACCGGATCGACCGGATAACCCGCTATATTGATACGCACTTTACGGAAAAGCTCACTGTAAAAAACCTGGCGGGCCTGGTTCATCTTGACACAATTTACTTTGGCCAGTTGTTCAGGCAGAAAACCGGCGTAACCGTGCACCAGTACATAACCCAGGTACGGGTGAGAAACGCCGAAGTTATGCTTTCGAGCGGGAAATACAAGGTTCACGAGGTAGCGGACCGTTGCCGGTTCAGTGATGTTTCCCATTTTTACAAAAAGTTCAAGGCTCTGCGGGGCATTGCCCCTTCGAACTGTATCCCCAAAGACGGCTGAAAAGCGGAAACAATTTTGGAATGCGCTTGCCCGGCGCTCCTGCTTGCGCGGGGCAGCAGGCATGTGGTATAACCAGCCATGAGCATACGCAGCAGCGTGACCAAAACCTTCGGCATACTTACCGCAGGCGGCGACTGTCCGGGTCTTAACGCGGCTATCCGGGGAGTATGCCGGGCCGCCCATGATCGCTACGGTATGGGAATCGTCGGCATTGCCGAAGGCTTTCGGGGCCTTATCGAAGAAAATGTCCGCACCCTGCGTCCCGTTGACTTTTCGGGGATTCTGACGCGGGGCGGAACCATACTGGGAGCGAGCCGGGAAAAGCCCTTTAAAACCAGCAGCGCCGCCGATAGTGAAATTGCCGGTGAAAAGGTACAGGCCATTAAGGACACCTACCGCCGTCTTGGCCTTGACTGCCTTGTGCTGCTGGGGGGTAACGGTACACACACCACCGGCAGCCGCCTTGCGCGGGAAGGGATCAACATCATCGGCCTTCCCAAAACCATCGATAACGACATTGTTGGTACGGACAGCAGCTTTGGTTTTAGTTCGGCGCTGGCCATAGGAACCGAAGCCATCGACCGCCTACATTCAACCGCGCAAAGCCACAGCCGGGTAATCGTGATAGAACTTATGGGGCACAAGGCAGGGTGGCTGGCCCTCTATGCCGGGGTGGCCGGCGGCGGCGACATTATCCTTATTCCAGAGATACCTTACGACATCAAAGCCATAGGCCGCCATTTAGAGGGCCGGGCGCGGTCGGGTAAAACGTTTTCGATTGTGGTGGCCGCCGAAGGGGCGCTGTCGATACAGGAAGCCCAAATGGAGAAACGGGATCGAAAACGGTACCGCGCCGAAAACGGCCCTTCGGCGGCTTACCGCATTGCCCGCGAAATCGAGGCGGAAACCGGCATGGAGACCCGCGCCACAGTGCTTGGTTACACGCAGCGGGGCGGAATCCCCAGCGCGTCCGACCGCGTTCTTGCGACAAGCCTTGGAACAGCCGCCGCGGATCTGCTTGCAAAAGGCGAATATGGCCGCATGGTATCCCTTATGGGCAGCGAAATAGGTTCGGTAGACCTAAACATACCCGAAGGTAAAGTAAAGACCGTAAGCCGGGACCATTACATGATCGATACCGCTATGGCGGTAGGAACCTGTATGGGAGTATAGCTGCCGGATAGTCAGCGGCAGCCTGTTCTGCCCACACCGGCGGATGACCGGTATAAAAAAACCGCTTAGAGCCTGTTCACAATCGGGATTTTGCGGTCTATTGACGGTAAAATTCCACAAATTGAACAGGCTCTTACACCAGGGTTCGCGCAATACGCACGATGTCGGCAAACACGCCGCCCGCAGTCACCTGCGCCCCGGCGCCGGGGCCCTTAATCACCATAGGCAGTTTGGAATACCGGTCGGTGGTAATGACGACGATGTTGTCGCTGTCAACCAGGCTGCGGAAGGGACTGCCCGGCGCTTCGGCGCGGAGGGAAAGTTTCGCCGCGCCCTCTTCGATAACGGCAACGTAACGCAGCAACTTGCCGCAGGCGGCGGCTTCGGCGCGGCGCTGCTCAAAGGCGGCGTCTGATTTGGCCAGTTCCGTAAAAAACATTTCAACGTCTTTTGCCCTGAAACAGGCTGCGGGCAGTATCGGCTCGATGGCGACGTTGGCAAACTCAAGGGAAAGGCCGCACTCGCGGGCGAGGATCAGCGCTTTGCGGGCCGCGTCCATGGCGTTCAGGTCGTCCCGGGGGTCGGGCTCGGTGTAGCCTTTTGCCTTTGCCTCGCGCAGCAGCGCGGAAAAGGGTTTGCCGCCGTCAAAATTATTAAAAATAAAACTGAGGGTACCGGAAAGCACCGCCTCGATACGCCGCACCCGGTCTCCTGAAAGAAACAAATCCCGCAGGGTGGATATAACCGGCAGCCCCGCGCAGACGGTGGTCTCGTAAAGGTAGGGAATGCCCCGCTCGCGGGAAAATCCGGTCAGGCGCTGGTAGTACTCCAGAGTTCCGGAGTTTGCCCGTTTGTTGGGCGTGACGATTGGTATTGAGGCTTCGATTATTTGGGCGTACGCGGCGGAAACATCATCGCTGGCGGTACAGTCGCAAAAGCAGGCGTTGGGCAGGTTAAAGGAAATCATCGTTGTTATAAAGGAAGGAAGGTTAAGCGGCGCTGAATCGGCGGCGGGGCTGGCGGCTTTTTTGCCTGCGGCGTTTTTGGTTCCGCCGGGGATTCCCGCATCATTTAACAGGGTTTTGGCTTTTTTGGGATCAAGCCCTTCACGGCAAAAAACCATGCGCCGGGAATTGGCTAGGCCTACGAGGTTGATTCTGATCTTGTCTTTATCCGCGAGTATCTCCCGGTGCCCGGCGATTTGATCAAGCAGGGTGCCGCCGATGAGGCCGGTTCCCATAAGGAACAAATTTACCGAGCGGACTCCGGCCAGGAAGAAAGCCTCGTGAACGGCGTTAAGGGCCTTGGCCTCATCCTGCCGGGAGATGACGGCGGAAATGTTGAGTTCCGAGGAACCCTGGGCAATGGCTACCACGCTGATCCCGTTACGTCCAAGCGCGTGAAAAAATTTGCCGGCAATGCCGGAGGTGCTTTTCATTTTTGAACCGACAACGGCGATTACCGAAAGGCCGGTTTCGCTTACGGGCTTTTCGATTTGGCCGGAATGTATCTCCTGGGCAAATTCCGCTTCCAGGGCCGCTTCGGCACGGGGGGCTTCCGGGGGCAGCACGGCAAAGCATATCGAATACTCGCTGGAGCTTTGGGTGATCAATATAACGCTGATTCCCCGCCGGGCGAGCGCTCCAAATACCCGCGCGGAGAATCCGGCTACGCCGACCATGCCGGTTCCCTGAATCCGTATAAGCGCTATGTGATTCATCGAGCTTATGCCCCGGATAGGATAGGTTCCCGCGGCGGCGTCTTGCACAATGCGGGTGCCGCCGCCCGCAGGGTTAAAGGTGTTGCGAATGGAAATGGGGATTCCCGCCTCCAGCGCCGGTTTTACGGTAGGCGGAAAGAGAACTTTTGCGCCGAAGTGGGAAATCTCCATAGCTTCTTCGTAGGATATTTCGTCGATCCTGAAGGCGGTGGGAACCAGGCGCGGATCGGCGGTGAGGATACCGTCAACATCTGTCCAGATTTCAACTTCGCCAGCGCCGAGCGCCGCGCCGAAAATGGCGGCGGTAAGGTCCGAGCCGCCCCTGCCCAGGGTGGTGGTTTGTCCCGCCGCGGTTGCGCCGATAAAGCCGGTAACGATTTGCAGGGGCGGCTTCTTTTTGGCAGGAGGGGCGAAAAAGGCGCGAATCTTGGCATGGGTTTCGGCGGGCAGGTACTGGGCGTTCCCAAAACGGTCGTTGGTTACGATGAGGGTGCGGGCGTCCAGGTATGCCGCCTCACTGCCGGCGGCGGTGAAAATGGCGGTTATAAGCCGCGCGGACAGCCGCTCGCCAAAACTCATGACCAAATCCATGGTGCGGGGGGAAAGTTCCCCCAACAGGGCTACGCCGTCCAGGATACGTCCCAGTTCGGCAAGAGTATTTTCAATGTGAGCAACAGCCGCTTTTCGCTCAGTTCCCGCAAGAAAACGGGCGGCGGTGTCCTTATGCCGTTTGCCCATAGCATGCATAAGGCCCATATAAGTGTCATTTCCAGCGGATGCGCGGCCAACCATGTCAATGAGAGTGTCGGTAACGCCAGAAAAGGCGGAAACTACCACTACAGGAGTGTTTCCAGCATGGTCTTTGTCCTTCAGAATACCGGTAATCCTGCTGATTGCCGCCGGACTTCCCACCGATGTACCGCCAAATTTAAGCACAAGCATAATTTCTCCATTTTTTTTCGCAAATTCAAGAAATGATACTATATTTTTGTTTTTTTTTGTAGTACACTGTGCTATAATTTTATATAGTAAATTGTGGAGTATTTTGAAATGACCAGCATCCTGATAATCCTCGCTGCATCCGTTAGCTTTTCAGTTGTTGCAGTTGGCCTTATATTGCACCTTTCCCACCAAAAATCCTGGTACGACCATATTGATGAACGAAAGATACACAATGGGGATATTCCCCGTCTGGGCGGTGTGGGCTTTGCGCTGATATTCATTATCACCGTCACATTGATCAGTATTTTTACCAGAAAAATTGAATCCGGTATCCGTTTTTTGCCCTGCCTTGCCGGAATCTTTATCACCATAGCTTTCGGGGTGTGGGATGATTTCCGGCCCATGGCCCCACGGCTAAAATTTTTAATGCAGTTCATAGCCGCCTTCTGTGTAATTATCCCCGGTTATACTTTTAAACGGATTATTTATATCGAAACCGGCGCTCTTGGCGGCCTTCTTTCCGATTTGCGCTGGCTGGGCTATCCTATTACCCTGCTGTGGATCGTGGGGCTTGCCAACGCGCTTAATTTTATCGACGGCGTTGACGGGCTTGCCGGAGGACTTTCCGCCCTTATTGCCCTGACTTTTGGATTGATCTTTTTTTCCTATGCGGAAACGCCCCAGGCGGTGCTGTTTTGCGTCAGCCTGCTGGGGGTAGTGATAGGTTTTCTGGTGTTTAACGCGCCCATTCCCCAGGCAAAAATTTTTATGGGAGACTGCGGCAGCCAATTTCTGGGCTTTACTCTGGCGC
This sequence comes from Treponema sp., assembly GCA_031279925.1. Next base: position 5,639 of record JAITHQ010000152.1, read on the forward strand.
TTATGCCCCTGCTGGAAGAACATACAACCCGCGCCGCCCTGCCGGTACCCTATGCGGCGGCTTTGCTGGCAATTCCAATTTTTGACACAATTGCCTCCGTATGGCGCCGCATTCGGGACAAGAAAAGAATCGACAGCCCCGACCGGCTGCATATCCATCACAAACTGATGAATCTTGGCCTGGGTTCCCGGGGTGTCGACGCCGTTTTATACGGTCTACAGATACTTCTGGGGGTTCTGGTGTACATTTCGGTGCGTGTTCAGGGCTGGGTTTCCCTGCTTATTCTGGGAATTACCTACCTCGTGGTTATCCTCTTCTTTACCATCATCCATTTTTTAAACAGAAGATTCGCGCCGGCGGCAGATACGGGTCTTAAAAACGGCCGTGATGGGGGGGGGGGGGCCCGCGCCGGGCCCGGGGGCGGGGGGTGGGGGGTGGGGGGGCGGAGGGGGCGG
>JAITHQ010000164.1 GCA_031279925.1 Treponema sp.
AACCCGGGCTATATTCTTGCCCAGGCGGTAAAAAGCGCAATGGACGCCCATGCCGCACGGCGCGGTAAAAAAGCCGCCCTTGTCTTTTTGCAGAACCACGGCGTTTTTGTTGGCGCGGACAGCGTGGAAGGCATTAAAGAACGCTACGGCGAAATCATGTCAAAAATTGGCGCAAAGATACAGCGGCGGCCTGACTTTTCAGACGAACAGCGCGAAAGCGGCGGCGTCCTGTGCGCGGCGTCTCCCCCGCTGGGCGGCATTGCCAAAACGCTGGCGGAGCTGGCAGGCGGGACAGCGGCCTTTATGCGCTACGGTGAAATTGCCGCGCTGGTAAAAAACCGCCCGGCTTTTGCGCCGGTATCATCGTCATTCAGTCCCGATCATATTGTGTACGCGGGAAGCGATCCCCTGTTCATCGATCTGCCGCCGGATAAAAACACAATCGGGGCGGCCATCCGCGAAGCATGGAAAAAACATGCGGAAAAAACCGGCAGGGATCCAAAAATTATTGCCGTTCAGGGTGTGGGAATTTTCAGCGCCGCCGCCGGGGAAAAAGCCGCAGCTTTGGCGCTTGACCTGTTTAAGGATACCATTAAAGTATCCGTGTACGCCGAATCATTTGGCGGGCCGCTTTTTATGACAGCGGATAAAATCGATTTTATAAATAATTGGGAAGTGGAGCGGTTTCGTTCCAGCGTTTCCACACAATAACACGGAGGAAAAATGAAAAATTATCAAGACCCGGAAAGTATTGAAAAAGCCTATGACATGGCAAAAAACACATACGCCGCTTTCGGTGTTAATACCGGCAAGGCTATCAAGGCCGCGCTGGATGTTCCCATATCGGTACAATGCTGGCAGGGTGATGATGTCACCGGCTTTGAAGGGGCAAAAGGAATTTCAGGCGGCGGCATTCTTGCCACGGGAAACTACCCCGGCAGGGCGCGCAACGGGGAAGAACTGCGCACAGACGCGGAATTTGCCTTCTCCCTGATACCGGGGAAAAAGCGTTTCAACCTCCATTCATTTTATGCCGAAACCGGAAACAAACCAATATCGCGTGACGCTCTGGAAGCCGAACATTTCAGGGCATGGATGGCCTGGTCAAAGAAAAAGAAAATTCCGCTGGACTTTAACCCCAGTTTTTTCTCCCACCCAATGGCCGCGTCAGGCTATACGCTGGCAAGCGCCGATCCCAATATCCGCGATTTCTGGATCCGGCACGGCAAAGCCGCCCGCAAAATCGCCTCGGCGCTGGGGGCCAATCAGGGTTCAGCGGCGGTAAATAACACATGGATACCCGACGGTTCCAAGGATATGCCCGCCAGCCGCCTTGCCCCCAGGGAACGGCTCCGCGATGCCTTAGACGAAATCTATGCGGTCAAATATGACAGTAAAACAATTACCGATACGGTAGAATCAAAACTGTTCGGCATTGGCAGCGAGGCCTATGTAACGGGTTCCCACGAATTTTATTTGGGTTACGCCGCCGCCAGACAAATGCGGCTGTGCCTTGACACGGGCCATTTTCATCCCACCGAAACTATTGCCGACAAAATTTCGGCGGCCCTGCTGTTTGTGCCGGGCCTCCTTATCCATTTCAGCCGGGGGCTGCGCTGGGATTCCGATCATGTGGCAATTTTTTCGGATGAACTGCGTGACGTGTGCCGTGAAATTGCCCGTCCCAATTTATTCGGCAAAATTGATTTTTCTCTGGATTTTTTTGACGCCTCGATTAACCGTATCGCGGCATGGGCTATCGGGACACGGAGCCTGCGCAAAGGGATTCTCGAATCGCTGCTTGAACCGTCCAAACTGCTTGTAGAGGCCGAAAAGTCCGGCAAAAACCATGAACGGCTGGCCCTAATGGAAGAATTCAAAACCCTGCCCTTTGCCGCGGTCTGGGATAAACTCTGCCTTGACTCAGGCGTTCCTGTTGGAACGGCGTGGCTTGACAAGGTTAGGGATTACGAAAAAACCGTTCTGGCGGAACGGAAATAACCGTTAGGAGATATGCGGCAGGGGCCGCATTTTCAAAGCCTGTTCGATAATTGACTTATTATCGAACAGGTCCATTTTATGGTACAATAGAGTTGTTTAATAGCTTAAGTTATTAAACAACTTCCGTTAAAAAACGTGGTTTTGTAAGGCTTTAGCCTGAAAAACCACAAGGCTTGTTTACTAACCAAACGGGTTAGTAAACAAGTCCAATACCGCAGGAGCAGCGCATGAAAACCAAAGCGATCCGTTTGTACGGCGTCAATGATCTAAGGCTTGATGAGTTTGAACTTCCCGAAATCCGGGATGATGAAATACTGGCAAAAGTAGTTTCCGATTCAATCTGCATGTCCAGCCACAAGCTGGTTTTGCAGGGGGCAAAGCATAAACGGGTGCGTCACGACCTTGACAGGCAGCAGCCCATTATCGGCCACGAGTTCTGCGGCGTCATTGAAAAGGCGGGGGCAAAGTGGGCCGGACAATTCAAAGCAGGCGATAAATTCGCCATTCAGCCCGCGTTGAATTATCCTGACGCAAACGGCGTTGCCACTCTTTGGGCCCCCGGCTATTCCTACGAGTATATTGGCGGTGACGCCACTTACATTATCATCCCCAAAGAAGTAATGGAGATGAACTGCCTTTTGGAATACAAAGCGGATAATTTTTTTATGGGTTCCCTTGCCGAGCCGGTCTCCTGCGTGGTAGGGGCCTTTCATGCCCAGTACCACACCAAAGGCGGCTCGTATGTTCATTCAATGGGGATTGTTGAAGGAGGTTCCCTCGCCCTCCTGGCCGGAGTCGGCCCAATGGGGTTAGGCGCTATTGACTATGCCATTCACAACCCCCGCAGGCCCTCCCGCCTGGTTGTTACCGATATTGATGATAAACGCCTAACGCGGGCCGCCCAGCTTTTAAGCGAGGAAGAGGCAAAAAGAAACGGCGTAGAACTGATCTATGTCAACACCAAAGACATAGCTGATCCGGTAGAACATTTAAAATCCATAAACGGCGGCAGACTCTACGATGACGTATTTGTCTTTGCCCCAGTAAAGCCGGTACTGGAAATGGGCGACCGCCTTTTGGGCCACGATGGCTGCCTTAACTTTTTCGCCGGCCCGACGGACACGGCTTTTTCCGCCAGTTTTAATTTTTACAACGTACATTACGAATCGCATCACATGGTGGGAACTTCCGGCGGCAACACAGATGACATGAAAGAATCCCTTGCAATGATGTCAAAAGGCAAACTTAACCCGGTCTTTATGATAACCCACATCGGCGGCCTTGACGCCGCAGCGAAAACCACCATTGACCTTGACAAAATCCCCGGCGGAAAAAAACTAATCTACACCCACAAAAAACTGGAACTGACCGCCATTGACGATTTTGAATCAAAAGGGAGAACCAGCCCCTTCTTTGCGCAGCTGGCGGAAATCTGCGCCCGCCATCAGGGCCTGTGGAACGTTGAGGCTGAAAATTATCTGCTGGACAACGCGCCTGAGATTTAAGAACTGAATGTGTTCGATAAACTTCCCAGAGAATGTCAATTACAGCGATGCCCCCCGATAAGGATATGCCGTACTCTTGAATGTTTTATTGTTGCGGTGATGTCTTAATCACCACACGCTGCCGCGCAAGTCTTTTGTCATAGCATAGGCTTTTTCCCGTTTGTTCAATCGATGTTTTTTACATGTTTATTTTGTTTGGGAGCGGGGCAAACGGCAAAAGTGCGTTTCTGAATACGATAATGCATCTGTTAGGTGATTACGCCATAGCCACGCCTGCTGAAACGTTTATGCGGAAAAACGGGGACCAGTACACGAATAACATAGCCCGGCTGCGGGGGATGCGGTTTGTTACCAGCGCCGAAGCGGAGCAGGGACGGCGGCTTTCGCAGCCGCTTATCAAAAAAGATTACTGGCAATGATCAGATGACGGCCCGGTTTTTATACGGCGAATTTTACGCCTACATTCAAAATATTCATGGCGACTAACCATCAACCGGTGATTAAGATTACTTGCAACAGTTTATATTTTTTCAAAAATTTTTAGGATGGTATTTCGCATAACAGTCAGTGGGCGAACCAAAACCTTTTTAACTATAGGGCACCTCTAAAAACTTCTTTTCAAAGTGTTAGAAATATGATAGAATAAGATTATGAAACAGCGAGGATTATTTGACGAAGAAGACCGGCTTAAGCGGTTAAGCGAACTTGG
>JAITHQ010000197.1 GCA_031279925.1 Treponema sp.
CCGGTAAAGAGATTGGTTACAGGCTTGTCGGCATAGAAAAAGGCCAGAACGATCCCATCGGCAAAAACTTCCGTACCGGCAAAGAGTTTCCATTCCCCGGCGATGCTGTTGTCTGCGGCGCTCCCGCCAAAGAAGGGGACGCGGCCAATCACCTCGCTAATCCCTTTAAGGTAGAATTCTTCTTCCCCCGGAGGGGCGGCCATGTAGAAATATGCGGGCGCGGCGGTCTTCCCCGCTTTTTTCATCGCCTCTTTTGCGGCTTCCCTGCCGGTTGAGCGGGCATCGCCGCTTTTGGGTTTACCTGCCACCCCAACGGTGACGTCGCTTCCGCCCAGGGCCAGGATTCCCACAAAGCCCTTGTCTCCGGTGATGAACCCTTCGGGGGTAACAAGGCCGGTAAAGGATGTGTTCCCCAGAACCGGAACACCCGGCAGTTCCTCGGCAATGCCCTTGAGCATTTGATTCAAATCGTAGGCAACGCTGGCATAGGCAAAGGCAAGTTTGATGTCGGTTAATCCGCTTTTTGCTTTTCCCGCCGCTTCTTTCCCTGCCGCTTTGGGATCGGCGGCATTACTGGAACCGGTTGTACCCTTCATAAGAGCCTCCTTAAAGGTAATTTGGAAATTCACTGAAAATCCTTATTCAGCGTAAACCCTGTTTTGTTACTTGTCAATTACGCGGAAACAGGCTGCAATTCCCGATTTTGAACAGGCTCTCAGGCCCGAAAAAGGCCATTTGATTTATGGCGAAATAATTTGTATCTTTAGATGCAGGAAGACAATGTAATAATGGATAAAAAGATTTACGTCATCGGGCACCGTAACCCCGATACGGACTCGGTGGTTTCAGCCGCCGCCTATGCGCGGCTCAAGCAGCTGCAGGGGCAGGGCAACTGCGCCGCCGCAAGGGCGGGAAAAATCAACCCGCAGACCGAATACATTTTTGAGCGGTTTAATGTACCGGCGCCGGAATATCTGCCGGACCTTATCCCCAAGGCGGAATATTATATTTCTGGAAACCCGGTAACAGTCAGCGAAGACATGAGCGTATGGGATGCCCTGGAACTGCTCCAAAAGGACGATTTTAGGGTGCTGCCCATTGTGGATTCAAACGGGGCATACCGCAGTATGCTCCATTACAAGGGTTTTGCCCGCTATATTATCACCAATATCAACCCCCGCAAAAAATCGGCCTTTCCCCTTTCGCTGGATCATCTGGCTGCGGCTATTCACGCCCAGCCGGTTACCCTGTTCAATGGCGGCGAGATTCGAAAGTCGCCCATTGTGGTAGCGGCGTCCTACACGGCCCATTTTAGAAAAAATATCCTTGCAGAGGGGGTCGAAAACGCTTTGGTCATAGTGGGGGATCGCTGGGATATTCAAAAATGCTGCATAGAGCTGGGTGTCCGGGCGCTGATCCTTTCCGGCGGCAACACCCTTTCCAGGGAACTTGCCGAACTTGCCGAAAAAAACCGGGTAACGGTTTTGATCAGCCCCTTTGACACCTCCTCGACCGCCATGTTGATCATTTACTCTGTGCCGGTGGGGACCCTGGGCGATGATTCGGTTCCAATGGTTCGGCTAAACGAGCCGGTGCGGAATATCCGGGGCCTGCTTTCAAAAGCGCCGTCCCGTTCCCTGCCGGTCTGCGACAACGACGGCAAAGTGGCCGGCGTTATTTTTGAAGGCGACCTTATTAAAGAACCAAATATCGAAGTGATTATGGTGGATCATAACGAGCCAAGCCAGGCTATCGAAGGAATCGAAAACTACAAAATTCTTGAAGTAATCGACCACCACCGGCTGGGGAATCTTTCAACCCGCTATCCCATTACCTTTATCAACCGGGTAGTGGGGGCCACCTGTACGATTATCACCAACCTGTACCGGGAGCAGAAAGTTCCGCTGGAAAAGGGAATCGCCTCGATACTGCTGTGCGGCATACTTGCCGACACGCTGTCCCTGCAATCGGCAACCGCCACCGAGACCGACCGCGAGGCGGCGGAATACCTTGCCTCGATTACCGCTCTGGATATTCAAAAACTGGGGCAGGACTTGCAGTCTTCGGCGAATCAGATCAACTGTCTTAAGGCGGAAGAGCTGGTCAGTCTGGACATGAAAGAATACACCGAGCGGGGCGTGTCATTTTCGGTAAGCCAGATCGAAACCGATACCCCCCAGGCCCTGGTAGAACGCCGCGCCGAAATTGCCGGGGCGCTGGAACAAGCGCGGACCGCCAAAAATCACCTGTTTTCGGCTCTGCTGGTAACAGATGTAACCCTGCTGGATTCCCTGCTTTTTGTCAGCGGAAAAAAATCCTTTACCAGCCACATCAATTTTCCCCTTAGCGGCGAAGGAATCTATGTGCTCAAAGAGGTAGTTTCCCGCAAAAAGCAGCTTATGCCCCTGCTTGCGGAACTGGTTGAAAAGGCCGCCGGGTAAGGGGCAGGTTTAACCGCTGCGCAGGGCTGTTTGCGCGAAAAACCGCCTGTTTTGCCGGACTTTAGTCCGCGTCCGTAGGCCGAAAAATCAACAAGCCCGCCCTAAAGGGACAGGGTATAAAGCAGGAGGGGGAAGTCTCCCCCACGCCCAAGCCCCCTATGGGGTCTTGGGCTTCCCCCTCACCTAAGGGGGCTTTGCCCCCTTAAAATCCCCCATCCCCCAAAACAGTACCTGGCGCCGTTTTTGACCCTCACCTAAGGAAGCGCTGATTAAATGGAGAAATGAAAATTGAGAGAGGAAAAATCCACGGATTTTCACGGATT
>JAITHQ010000260.1 GCA_031279925.1 Treponema sp.
TCAGCCTTCCACCGGCTCCCTGGCCCCGTCAGACCAGAGTACCACGTTCTCCCGTTAATCTAAATCATAGATTCTCCGTGGACCTTCTTTAGTTATTCTTAAGGGGAACAACTATATAACCTTATGGCTTGCCAAAACAACGTACCCCGTTTGCACTCAATTTGCCCGTAACATCTTTTTTCCCGCAAGCTTAGGTCAACAATACTGAAAAACAACCCTGCGGGGAGAGGGCGGCAGGGGACAACTTCTCATCCTCCGTCCACAATACAAGGCTGGTCAAGACAAGCCCGCAGGGATATTTTTCTGGAACAAAAATGCCGCCCCAGCCATAGTGCGCTGAAAACAGGTAACGCTGCTTGCAGGCCGAAGGTTAGGCGTCATTAAACCGGCGTTGTTGGAATGCGCCGGTTTTAATGCCGCTCCAGACCTGCGCTCTGCTGCGCGGTAGTTCGTTTTACTAAAAGGTTACCGGTTCAAATATCTCTGTCATTACAGATGCGCCCTCGTGTTCGACAAGAGGAGTTTCTTCCAGACATCCCGGCAATGCGGCTTCTTCTGACAATGAAGGGTTTTTTTCAACTGCGGCTTCTTTTTTGAATTCAGGACGGAATTCAACATGCTCCGCAACAATAGATATCCGAGAATGGGCTTTGCCGTCAGAACCGGTCCAACGGTCCTGTTTCAGGCGGCCTACCACCCGAACCCCCCTGCCCTTTTTACCTAAACTATGGCAAGCTTCGGCGAGTCTTGCCCATGTTTCTACCTCAAAAAAAGACACTTCCTTTTCCAATCCCGCATCCTGCTTAAAGAAACGGTTGGAGGCCAGACTAAAAGTACAGACCGAAGTTCCTTTGGGGGTTGATCGGAGCAAGGGATCCCTCACCAGGTTTCCCTCAATAAGTATACTGTTAAGATTGTTCATAATTGCCTCCGTGTGGCATGGTCCGGCAGCGCACAGCCACCAGTCATGGACGGCTTGGAAAACGATTCAACGAATGCGCTCCGCAAAACTTCGTCTATGATACTCTATATAAGGCATGGGAATGCGTGCTGCTTTAGTGAATGTATTTTTTTCCGCTGTTTTATTCTTTATGTGCCGCAGGGGCTTGGAATGCGGGGCCCGTAAAGAGTTATACGCTATATCTTTGCCCTTAAATACCGGTTTCTTAATTCGTCTATTAGTATTAATTCCTTACCCCTTACGATATACCAGAATTTCCAGCCGTTACAGGCGTGAGTTTGCTGTATTATTGCGCCGATTCTATGTATCGAACCTATATTGTTACGATATTTTAAATTTCCGTCTGCAAGAACAAGCGCGGTTTCGTTATATATCTTTCGTGTATAAAGCGGTTCACCTTCTTGAATAATATGTTCTTTGATTAATGTTTTAAACGGTATCCTTATTTGCTTTTCTTGCGCTGCTTCCTCCCAATCGGCCTCCGCAAAAAAAAGTTGTATGCCGTCAATTCTTTTTTTTGCCAATGCGATATAACCGGCTTCTTTTTCTATTCCAAAAAAATTACGTTTTAATTTTTTCGCAACTGCGCCGGTAGTGCCTGTCCCAAAAAAAGGGTCAAGTACAATGTCCCCCTGTTTGCTGGTAGATAAAATAACTCTTTTAAGAAGTTCTTCCGGTTTTTGTGTCGAATGCGCTTTTTTACCGTCCATGCCTTTCAGTCGTTCATCGCCTGTACACAATCCAATCTGCCAAACAGATGTCATTTGTTTGTTGCCATTGTATTTTTTCATTACTTTATGATTAAATGTATATTTTTTATATGCTTCACCTTTTGAACACCACAAAAGAGTCTCTGTTGCATTTGTAAAACGCTTGCCCAGGAAATTGGGCATGGGATTTGTTTTATACCATGTTACATCGTTTAAAATCCAAAATCCCAAATTGAGCATTATACTGCCAAGACGAAAAATATTATGATAACTGCCGATAACCCAGATTGAACCGGTATCTTTTAATATACGCCGGCATTCTTTTAGCCATAAGGCGCAAAAGGCATCGTATTCAGAGAAAGAAGCAAATTTGTCCCATTCATCATCAACTCCGTTTACTTTTGTGTTATTCGGTCTATACAGCGTGTTCTTTAATTGCATATTATACGGAGGGTCGGCAAAGATTAGATCAATAGAGTTTTTGGGAATTTTTGCCAGCTCTTGAATGCAATCGCCCTGAATTATGGTGTTTAGCCTCATAAAATGATGGTATAGGCTTTTTTTGTTTTTGTCAAAAGCGGTCTGTTTTTAACTTAATTATTAAACAAATCTAATAGGTAACACCGAATAATTCAATCAACAACCCCGCCCTGAAGGGCGGGGCATGGACCCTTCGCATAACAATCGAAAACTATTCAGTGCATCTTCCCTAATGGATTAATTCAGCAGCGCCGCGTTTTCCCGGTGGTTCCATCGTTTGGCAATGTCAGCAGGGCTTTCCGCGGCAATGTTCTTTATGCTCTTGTTGGCCCCCATTTCCAGGAGCAGGGAAACAGCTTCGGGTTTTCCCATGCGGGCCGCATAGTGCAGGACAGTATTCCCCGATGCATCACGGGCGTTTATGGCCCTGCCCGAAAAAATGGCCCGTATCCCATTATTACCGTTTCCCAGCGCAATTTCGGCGGGAGTTTTTCCGTCCACCGCTGTCGAAAACGGATCGGAGCCGGAATCGGCAAGGAGCTTGGCCGATTCCCATGATTCCATTTCAACGGCAAGCCGCAAGGGAGTCCGGCCATTGAAGTCTACCGCGCCAAGACGCCCCCCCTGATCAATTATGACCTTTACCGTTAACACGGAAGACCGCTCCTGCAGGGCAATGTGCAGCACGGAATTGCCGAAATCATCGGGACCGTTTATCCGGTCTATGGTGAGCAAGGTGGAAATTACACTGGGAGATTCGTTAAGCGCTATTTGAAAGGGAGTGCGGTTGCGGGTATTCCGCGCATGAATGGAAACCCCCATCCGCAGCAACAGCCTGATCATGTCGCGGTCTTCCAGAGCGACCGCTATATGCAGGGGGGTATCGCCCCGGGCATTCCTGGTCATCGGGTCCGCGCCTTTTTGCGTAAGCAGTTCCACCGCATCAATGTAACCGGCCTTGGCCGCTTCCATAAAGGGGGTATTTCCATCGGCGTCCCGTACTTCAATATCGGCTCCCCGATCAAGCAAAATACTGGCGATTTCGGTGATGCCCAGACGCACCGAGTCGTGGAGGGGGCTGGTCCCGGTCAGGGAATGGGCGTTGATATCTATGCCTGCATCAATAAGGGCAAGCGCCGCGTTTTTTGAGTTCCAGCGTACCGCCGCGTGAAGCGCCGAGTTGCCCAGACTGTCGCGGGCATGGAGATTGGCGTCCATTGCGAGCAGAGATCTTACAGTAGAAGCGCCGTCATATTTAACCGCCATAAACAAGGGAGTTTCCCCAGTAGCGTTCTCTGTTTCGGTTAATACCCCTTTTTTGATTATAAAGGGAATATGCCGGTCCAGCTTCCACATTGCCGCGTAGTGCAGCATACTGTTTCCCAAACCGTCTCTGGCGTCTACTGTCTGAACGGTGAACATCCATTGCAGCACACCTGAAGGGTACGTAAGCGCAAGATACAACGGGCTTTCTCCAACAGAATTGGACGAGAAAATATCCGCTCCCCTGGAAAGGAGAAATTCGCCGGTTTCCCGCTGATTCAGGCGTACCGCTATATGCAGAGCGGTTTCACCTTCTTTGTTGCGGGCATTGACCAGGGCCTTTTGGTTAAGGATGAAGGCGATTGTTCCAGGCTCGACCCTGTTTTTTAGCGCCGCATGAAGAATCGTATTCCCGGCGTTGTCCCGCTGCTGTACCGTTTCGGAGGTAATAAGGGCCTGGAGGATAGGCCCCTTGACGAGCATGGCCTGGTCAAAGGGAGTGACGCCCAGGTTGTCGGCGGCGAAAATTTCCGATCCGTAGGACAAAAGCAGAGGGATAAGCGTTATCCGGTTTTGCTGTACCGCAAGGTACAGCGGAGTCTGACCGGCAATATTGCGAATCGAAACATCCGTACCGCCGCCCAAGAGGGTCTGTACTACTTCCGGCCTGCGGTTCAGGGTAATTACAATGTGTAAGGGCGATTCCCCATGATCATCGCGCAGGTTGGGATTTGCCCCATACGAAAGCAAAATGTTTATCGCTTCCCGGTGGGTTCCAGGGGGTATGCCGATGTGCAGCGGCGAATTGCCATTTGCGTCCTGGGCGTTTACATCCGCGCCGTTCTGCAGCAGCAATTCAATGGAACGAATATTACCGGATCGGGCGGCGTCGTGCAGAGGCGTTGCGCCGGAAGCATTTTTTATGTTGATATTGGCCTTTTTCTCGATCAGAAACTCAATAAGCCCTTCGTAACCCTCGCCTGCGGCAAAATGCAGCGGGGTTAATCCATCGGCCTTTCGGGCATTGTAATTGGCGCTTCGTACCGCCGGCGACAGGTAACTGTATACTATTTTTTCCGAAACCAATCCGGCAAGGATAAGCTGCTCCGCAACCTCCATGTGAATACGTGAATCGGGCCGGTCAAGGGCAAGGTCCAGGGCGTTATTTCTCGCATGGTCTTCTTTATCAAGCGGTGAAGTGTTGATTCCAGCCACAGCGGGAGCCGCAGCCGCGTTGGATAATGAATCGATTGCGGCAATGATAATATTGACTGCCTTGACATTGCCTGCCTCGCTTGCAAGGTGGAGAATGGTTTTCCCCTCAGAATCGGCTGCCTCTAGGGTTGCGGGAGTTAAAATCGAGCGTAAAAACTCTTCATTTAATTTGAGGGCTGCCTTTGCGGGACTTTCGCCGCCCTTACCGGCCTTATGAATATTTGCCCCGGCGGAGACAAGCGCCTTTGCAACTTTCGGATCACCTTTTTCCACGCTGATCCCCAAAGGGGTCTGGCGCATGGCATCCTGGGCGTCTATGACGGCCCCCTGGGAAATAAAGAAAGCCGCCATGTTGGGGTCTTTCAGTTCCGCCGCATAATGGAGCGGCGTTCTTCCCCGCGAATCCGTTTCGCTAATATCTACCTTGCCAAGAAAGAAATCTTTGGCGCGGACGTCGCCTTTTGCAAGCAGGGACCATACGCTCTCATCGGGGGGTTCTGCTTTTGGCGCGCTTTTACAGGTAAAGCCCGCTGCGGCAAATACAGCCAAAACCGTCAAAAAAATCACTTTGTTCATTAATAATGAGTATTTCATATATCTATTATCGGCATTTTTTTGCAGTCCCTTAGAGCCTGTTCAAATTGTGGATTTTTACGGTCAATAGACCACAAAAATCCCGATTTTCGGACTCTTATGGCGCGTTAGTATTTTGGCAGACTTGTTGCATTTATTCGTGCCAAAGGGAATAAAAGCCTATCCCTAAATAATGCAGCGAACTCTTCCGCTAGGGAAGAAGAGGGGAACTGGTGAAACAAGTTCCCGCCACGCTTCCCGTTGCGGTTCGCTTGTCTTCCGTTCCAAGAGCTTATCCCTCAATCACGGAAATCAATTTTCATAATTTTTCTTTCAGTTTATTGCTAAAACCGTGTCCAGAACCTTCAATTTGTGGACAAATTCTACTAAAATTTGTATGTCTGATCTGAAAATTGATTTCCGTGTTTTTCGGCTTAGGTTTTGTTTTTAGGCATTACGGATAGAGCATTGCGTCATAATTTTTCTAACCCAAAGGGGCAGGTAAAATACCTTGAAACAGCATTATGCACTCCCTTTACCGGATAAAATTCGTACGCTTCCGTGCATCCTGGACCGGCAGAGACATATCCCGTTTGCCGGAGGCTATAACTTTAAGCAGCCAGGCCATATTGCGGCCGGTTACCTGGGCAATCTGCATACCCTCTTCATCTTCCAGGGCTTCTTCGGCGCTGTTCCCGTGAAATACGTTCCAGTAAATCGAGGGGGTT
>JAITHQ010000107.1 GCA_031279925.1 Treponema sp.
CAAAATTCTACCTTGCAGGCTCCAAAAGAGCCCAAAAATCTACAATTTAAACAGGCTCTTAGAGCAGCAGGATGCCGCATTAAGCAATTAGATGCAAGCGTTCAGGGAACGGCAATTCCGGGCGGTTTTGAAGGATCGCTGTTTTCCCAGGTAAAGAATTGTATGCTTTCGTTTACCCCTTCCCGCAGGGTATAGGTGGAATGTTCCCCAATGGGGGTAAAACCGCCGCTTGCCAAATCCCAAACCTTTTGACCGCTGCCCGGAAGCGTTACCTGGACCGCCTGGGCTTTTGAAGGCCGCTCGTTCCAGATAACCAGGCTATTGTTTCCGTCAGCTCCTTCAAAATAATACGCCGCTATATTGGCCAAAAGGCCCGTCCGGCTGGGAAGGGAAGAATACCAGGTCCTGCCGGGGATGTTGTTGGCGCAGATTGTATAGGCATGGGCCCCGCCTTTTTTTGAAAAAGTGTCAAAGTCCACCAGGCCAAACCATGCCTCCGAATCATTGGGTCCGCCTGATGCGCCATGATCAAACAGTTCGTACCACAAAATACGTTGAGCGCCGCCAGCCGCAAGGGAGGTAATGGTTTTTATTACCGTTTCGGGCATTCGCTCTTCGGGTACTTTGGTATCGTAGCCGCCGTCCCCTTTGTCAAGCGGGTAACCCACTTCGGTGATCCAGATTTTATCGCCAAAACCATACTGCGACACCGTTTCTTTAAACCGAAAAAAAGCCTTTGCCGATGTACCGGCGTCGGGCATGTAGGGGTGATAGGCGATGTAATCGACATTATCCATTGCGCCGGAAGTAAAAATCCCCTTTACCCATTCGTCCCCGGCAAGAGTCATAAAAGCGCCGCCTAAAAGAACAGCGCCGGTATCGGCCTGTTTAAACGCGGCTGCTGCGGCCTTTGTTAGAGCAAAAAATTCTTCGGTTGTACCAGTCCAAAACCGTGGCTGCAGGTTCGGCTCGTTCCAGATGCACCAGGCGTCTACTTTGTCGTGGCCGTTCTTGCCATTGTACCGTTCAACGGTTTTTTGAACATAGTCGCAAAAGGCCGCAACTTCCCGCTCGCCGGAGACAAGCCGGTCCGATGTATGGCCGCAGGCGTATTTACCCGTTTCGGCATTGTAATCGCCATGAATCCAGCCAACCTCATAGGCCAACAGGCCCATTATCTTCTTGTTATGGCTGTTTGCCAAACGTACATAATCATCAAAGTCAGGACGATCTGTCCAGGGCCAGTTGAATCTCCAGTTATTATCCTCCGGCTCTATTTGATCCCACGAAAAGTCCCGCAGCATCCAGTGGACGCCCATCCCGTCAAGCAGCGCATATTCATCTTCCAGCCTGCCGCTGTTTCCATTGCCATCCCGGTTGGTATAACCGGCGTGAACCATACCCAAAAGGTCATGGGGAACAGCAAGCCGTATCTCTGCCGGAGGATTATCAGCGGCAGGCGGGCAGGACATAATCAGAACAGCCGCCGGCAACAGCGGAAAGAAAAACCGCCGCATGTTACTGTTTGTGATACTGGCCGCCAAAGAATGTAACAACTGCGGTATTGTCCCTGCATTTTAATTCAAACATTTGTTTGTTACTCGACAATTCGATCTGTATATGGGTACCGTTGTAAAGATTGACAGCATTTCCCCAGCTTTTGCCGGTTGTTTCATGCATACCGTTCATTATGTATTCAGCCCCATCCGCGGTGAGCTTACCCTGGACCCTCCCCCGGCCATCCGCTCCGGCGGGGGACAATTCCGCGGTAAACGAGCCGTTATCCGCAATAGAAAATTTTTTCTCGTCGTCCCCGCTCGCCTGGTTTGACCAATCTCCTACCAGCCGGGAATCGATCTTTGCCTCTTGCTCCGGTTCAGGACAGCCGCCAAGGATCAGCATACCGGTTGCCAGAATCAACAGGTTTACAATGTACAACAATTTTTGCATAATGGTATCTCCTTAAACAAAAATAAATAAGCAAGCTGCAAAACCGGCGTTTTGCAACTTTCAACTTCTGAAAATATATTACAAATGATAAAAAGATTGCAAGCAAAGATGACTGGATTCTTTCACTTTCCAGATGTATTATGGATATATGACATTAATGATGAAGAGAAACATTGTGTTAATGATCGTTGCCGGTGCGCTGACCAGCGTTTTACCGGCGGCTGAATTGTCCCTTAGCGCGGGTGGAGGCGCTTTGGTGGGCGGGCTTTTTACCAGGTATACGCTTTCGGCAGACGGCAATATCTCGAACAATGCGGTAACGGTCCATGCCGATCAGCAGATGAACCAGATCAATTACGGCGGCTTTTTGTTTATTGACGCTACCTGGGCCCAGTTCAGCGTTGGCCTGCAGGGGGGAAATAACACCTTTAGGGAAACAATGACGGCGGATTCCAGCAGGCAGCGGGAAATGGACGAGGATATTTCAGGTACGAGCAGGGAAATGATGCTTTCGTTTGCCCTTTTGGGAAAATACCCGATCAGCCTAAATGAAACACTCACACTGTTTCCCCTTGCGGGTATAGAGTACCAGATAGCGCTTGCGGAATACCGGAATAAAAATGACGGGCGGGGAGAATACAAACGAACCAGTATCCGGGAAGCCGATGCGAATGGAATACCCTATACACTGCCGGTATGGAATTCGTTTTTTGTGGATATTGGCGGCGGCATTGACGCCGCTTTGCCTTCTTCCCTGTACCTGCGGACGGAACTATTGTACTGTTTCAGGCTGCAAACTTTTTACGAATTGGACACCCTGGAAAAGGTAAAAAAGGGCGTTCATGCTCCGGATCCAAAACTCGCGGGCCTTACAAGCGGGCCGGCGCTTAAAATCAGCGCCGGCTGGCGTTTTTTCTGAATACCGGCAAACAAAAAAGCCGTCCTATCGGACGGCCTTGGATGAAATCTTTCTTAAAACCCGCACTTTGCGGGCTTTAAGTTAAGGGGTAAGGGATACATTGGTTCCCTCATCCCATTTCAGAACCAGATTG
>JAITHQ010000135.1 GCA_031279925.1 Treponema sp.
GCCGCGCATCACTTTCGCCCCTGCCCTCACCCCCATTCCCTAGTCCCCACTCCCCACTCCCCACATACCATGGGCATCTTGACTATTACTCTTCCCTTTTGTAGGTTTATAGTATGAGAAAAAATGGGGGACATGCTGTTGTTGCAGGAATTATTGTCAAAATTTTTGCCGCTTTTACTATTATCACGGCGGTAATCATTGGCATTGGCCTGGGGCTTTCCCTTGCGGAAACGGCAAATATCAAAAACCAGGAGAATTTTGTCGAATTTGCCCCTGCCCTGCCAACCAAGGTGCTGGATATTAATGGTACGCTGGTAACCGAGTTTTCCGCCGATGAAAAGCGGGAACTGGTTTCCCTGAGCGATCTGCCCCGTCATCTTATCCATGCGGTGCTGGCCAGGGAAGACCCCGATTTTTACAGCCACAGGGGCTTTAGCGTTCGGGGCATAGTCCGCGCCTTTGCTGGGCAGCTTCTTGGCAAAAACCTGGGGGGCGGCTCTACCATAACCCAGCAGGTAGCGGGGACCCTCTATACCAACCGCAGGGAATATTCCTACCGCCGTAAAATCAAGGAGCTCTGGTGGGCGTTCCAGATGGAACGGCGCTACACCAAAAACGAGATACTCGAAATTTACCTTAATTATATGTACATGGGGCCGGGTACTTACGGTGTAGAGGCGGCGAGCAAATATTTTTTTAACCACAGCGCAAAGGAGGCAAGTCTGGCGGAATCGGCGCTGCTGGCGGTGCTGCTGTCCAGCCCGTCCCGGTTCAATCCGCTGGATAACCCCAACGAGGCAATGGACCGGCAGCGTTTTGTGCTGGACCGGATGATCGAATTTGGTTACGCCACCAAAGAAGAGGCGGACGTTTCCTTTAATGAATACTGGGGCAATTACGACTACACCAGGGCTTCCACCGCAGCCTATTACAACCGCGAAGACAAGGCTCCCTGGTTCAGTGAATATATACGCCGGGAACTGGACAGCATGATGTACGGCTCCATGGACTATTACCGGGATGGTTATACGGTGCTTACCACGCTGGATTTACGCCACCAGGAGGCGGCGGCAAAATTTATGGCGGAAGGGCTTTCCAAAGCAAACGCCGGTTTTGCCCGCTCCAGGGGAAAGAGCAATATCCAGGCGGAACGGACCTATATTCCCATCGTGGAAATGCTTACCCTGTTTTTTGATTTAAAGGACATTCACTCAACATCATCGGCCCAGAACGAACAGAAGTCCCTTTCGCGGTATACCAAAACCATTAACCCGGTGGTAGACATGGCGGCGCTGGCCTTTGGGATACCGGACCTTAAAGTGATCACCAACGCCGGCTTTGGCAATCTTAAGCTCAACACCGAACAGAATGTGGTTGAGGGAGCGCTTGTCTCCATCGAAAACGATACCGGCTACATAACTGCCATAATCGGCGGTTCAAAATACGATGAATCGAATCAGTTGATTCGTTCCACCCAGGGAAACATCCAGTACGGCTCTTCCTTTAAACCCCTGTATTATTCCGCGGCAATCGACAGCAAAAAGTTTACCGCCGCATCGCTGATTTACGACGTGCCTATTGTGTTCCACAACGAAGACGGCACGCCCTACATCCCCCTCAACTTCAAGGGCGAGTGGAAAGGTTCGGTACTGTTCTACGATGCGCTTTCTCATTCAATGAATGTTCCCTCCCTTAAGGTGCTGGATACTATTGGTTTTGATGCGGCTATTGACCGGGCCTCGGCGCTTCTGGGCATTAGCGACCCGACGCAGATACGCAGAACTTTTCCACGGGTGTACCCCCTGGGGCTTGGCGTCAGTTCATCATCGCCGCTGCGCATTGCCAGGGCCTTTGCCATTTTTGGCAATCAGGGCCGCGAAGTAACGCCGATTGCCATCCGCGCTGTAGAAGACCGGAATGGCAGGGTGGTGCTGGATACCGAGCGGGAATTGCGTTTGCAGCAGCGCCGCATGGGCAGCGGCGCTCAGACAATAAGTCCGCAGAACGCCTATATTATGACCAAAATACTTGAAAAAACCGTTCAGGAAGGAACCTTGTTCTACGGATCGGGATACGGTGCAAAGTTTACCTTTAAAGATGAAAACGGCAAATCCTTTAGAATGCCGGTGGCGGGTAAAACCGGTACGCCCCAGAACTGGTCCGACGCCTGGGCGGTGGGCTATAGTCCCTACTACACTACGGCAATCTGGTTCGGTTTTGACAAGCCAGGCAACTCCCTGGGCGTGGAGCTTACCGGTTCTACTTTGGCAGGCCCGGTTTGGGGCGACTACATGCGGGAAATTCATCAGGGCCTAAAACGCCGGGATTTTGTCCGGCCCGCTTCGGGAATAATCGACATAACCGTCTGCGCCAAATCTGGAATGCTCAAAACCACGGCCTGTAACGAGGGGGATGTAACCCTTCCGTTCCTGCCGGGAACCGAGCCTTCCCAATATTGCGACATTCATGGAAACACGTCTTCGTATTCCAGCACTGCTATTAATACCATGCGCGGCGGGACAATGGGAATGAACGATGATGTGCTTCTGGGTTCCCTTGCCATGCCTGCGCTGCCGGAGGAGCTTTTTTCTGAACTGTTCAATGACCAGGGCAGGCAGAATCAAAATAACCGGAACAATCAAAACAGGAACAACCGGACCAGCGGGCGAAGCGGAGCCTCTACAAACCGCGATACCCGGAATTCCGGCCCAAGCGCCATTTCCTGGTCTTTCAACAATCCGCTGCTGGACGGCGACATGGATACTAACGCTGCGCCCGAAGGTTACGCCGCCCCGGAAGAGCCGGAATACAGCAGGGAGAATACGGAATACATTCAAGCGAATCCAGCCGCCGGTTTGCCGGAACCGAAAGCCGACGGGGAACCTGAAGCGCCGCCCAAGGCCGCTGACGATCCGCTGACGCATACCAATGCGGAAGCCCGTTATGGATTGGAGATTCCCGCTTACAACCCCCTGTTGGATTAAAAGGAACAATATCATGCAAGTTCCTGTTGACGATATTATTGTAAAAAAAAGGATACGCAGGGACATGGGGGATATAGAATCCCTTGCCGAAAGCCTTAAGCGGTTTGGGCAGATTAGCCCAATTGTAATCAGCAAAAAAAATGTTCTTATTGCGGGGGGCAGGCGGCTGGAGGCGGCAAAGCATCTGGGCTGGAGAAGCATTAATGCGGTTATCTCGGAAAATTCTGGCGAGCTTGAACGGCTTGAACTGGAAGTTGAGGAAAATATACAGCGCAGGGATTTTAGTATGGAAGAAGTGGCGGAGGCCACACGAAAAATATACCGTTTACAGAATCCTGGATTGTTAAGACGGATTTTTAACGCAATTATCCGTTTTTGTAAACGGCTGCTTAAGTTGGAAGATGCATAAATATTATTCAACAAAGGTGAAAGGAAACAGGTTTTTAGCCCGGACCACTTTAATCAGGGCAAGTTGATGTTTCTGCTGCTTCCTTTGTCAACAGTGTCTAAGAGCCTGTTCAAAATCTGGAATTTTGGCGTTACAAACGCCAAAAGTCTACCTTGCAGGCTCCAAAAGAGCCCGGGAATCGGGATTTTTGCGGTCTATTGGCCGCAAAAATCCACAATTTGAACAGGCTCTAATCTTTCCAGGGGAAGATAAAATTCCGCAGTGATCGGGTTCCTGTTTTTTCACGTTCATCGATAAGAATCGTGTCCCAGGGAATTTTTCTGCGCCGTGACGGGGGGCCGGACTCTGGGTTGAGCTCAAGCCAGTCGTATTTAAGCAGCCGCAGTCGCAGAGCTTCGTCAAGAAACAACAGGATACCCGCAGGGCCGGGCAGGAGAAAGGCCAACACAACGGAGATGGCAAGAATCAGTATGTTATGCAGCAGGCAAAAAATAGAGAACCCAGGATTATCAAAAAAAACAATAAAACACTTTTTTAAAACCTTAACCAGTTTGGTATCGAGGCGGGTACGGATTGCAAAGAAAAACTGGAGCGAAACAATTGCCAGCGCCAGAGTCCAAAAAATTACCGCAGCAAGGAGCAGTCCGATCATTGAGTTCAACTCAAGATAAAAAGGGATAATAATGCGGATCATGGCAAACAGGGCAAAAACGGCGAACCCCATGGCCAGCCCGGCGGGCCAGCCCGCCTTGAGGTTCCCAAAAAAATCGGCAAATCCAAATGAACCATAGTCTGATATTGCCTTTACTGAAAGGGCAGATGCAGCAAGGTATATTGAACACCAGAGCATTCCCGCTGCAAGCGCCACCAATGAAAGGGCAGGCAGGGGCAAAATACCTGGAATGAACACCGTTATTGCAACAGACGCAATAAACCCCAGGTTCAGCAAAACGATACGGAACATATTGTCCCACAGATCAAAAAAAGTCTTTTTGACAAGAAAGCCAATCATCATTTTATAATAAAGGATAATTTCGATCCCGGCAAGGAACCGCACGCGCAAGCGTG
>JAITHQ010000161.1 GCA_031279925.1 Treponema sp.
CCAATAAGCGGAACTTTACCATGTCAAGAAAATGTATCTCCAGCGCATCCGTTAACATCAGTCCTTTCTCATGATCTTCCCATAGATGAAAGGGCGTCTGAAATTCCCCGGACGGCAAAACTCAAAGTTGACAATGTTTATCGCTACTACGCTGGGCAGTTCATTGTAGTCCTGTCCCTGGTCCAGGCTGCGGGTGTATTCCCGGCTCCAGTAGAAAAGGCTCCGCTTGTCCATATTGCCGTAGTTACGCAGTTGGACTTCAATGTTGAAGGTTTTATTTTCGATAATCTCAACGGAAACAATGGCTGTTTTTCTGGTACGCCGCAGCACGGCGTTGAGAAAACCCGGCAATTGCTCTTCATCGCCTTTTTCGCCCATAACTTTGAAAACAGATAATCATTGAGGGGGTTAAGACGTTCCGTGGTATTAGTTACTATAACGCGCCTATGTATAACAATTTAATTGAGGAGCGGTGGACTGTGTACCATTTGTTTCCGGCGGTTTACACGGCAAGAACCTCAACACCCCTGGTGATGAACTCCTTGCATATTGCGGGCGGCAGTTCTTTGTCTGTGATCAGGCAGTCGATCATATCGCAGCCGGCAATTACCGCCGATGCGCTTTCCCCAAATTTGGAACTGTCCGCCAGGATGAATTTTTTCCGGGAGGCTTCAAGGCAAAGATGATACAATTCCACTGTGTTAATATCGGTGGTTGTAAATCCGAAATCAGGATGAAACTGTGAGGTTCCCATAAACAGGCAGTTTGCCCGCAGCATTTTAAGGTTACTGTGGGTCAGCGCTCCTCTGGTTTCCATCTCTTCAAGATTGTATTGACCGCCCAACAGGATAATTTGCGTTTCCGGTTTGCTGCGTAATTCATCGAAAACCAGCAGGGAGTTGGTAATAACGGTTATTCTCATGCCCCGCATGTACCTGCACATATTGGCTACAGTGGTCCCGCCGAGCAGTACCACTGTATCGCCGCTGTAAAACTGACTGACTGCGGCCCTTGCAATTCGATCCTTCTCCTGGGGCCGCAGTTCAAAGCGGGACTGGACGCTGGACGCAGGCGATTGGTAATTCACACTGTGCCCGCCGCCGTGGTAGCGGAGTATTCTGCCCCGGTTGCTTAAACGATTCAGTATGCGCCGCACCGTGCTTTCACTATAGCCGAAGGCATCGCGTATTACACTAATGGACGCAGTTTGTTTTGAATTGATTAAATCAAGAACACATTGCTCTTTATCGGTCATTTTTCAACCTCTGCTTTTTCCGCCCGTTTCGTTAAATTCCCTTAAACCCTTGATATTCTGGCTTATCCCTGCCGTTATGTATGTAAAGGCATAAAAATTGGCAAATTGCAGCCGCTCTTTAACAGAAAGTTTGTTAAGAAGCGCAAAGCTGTAAGCGGCGTTAAAATGATCCCCCGCGCCTGTGGAAATTGCAGGCGATCCGCAAAATGTTGTCATGGAACCAAAAACTCCTTCCGCAGTTACCGCTATACTTTTATGATGGGAATGAATAATGATTTCGTCAATATCCGCCAGGGTGAATATCTTGCTGCCCAGCTCTTCCATGCCGTCTTCGGATAAGTCTTTTCCCCGGCGGTACTTGTTTAGTATCCGTTCTTCCAGCAGCAATGCCTCATGGATATTAAGGCTTAAAACGGCGGTACGCAGGCCGGCAAATTTTTTAACCAGAGAAATGATGTTTTTAAGTTCACCGCTTGTTCTTCTTGTGAAGTCGCAGAGATCGAATAACAGATATTTTTGCTTGTCACGGCAAAACAGACTGGCGCATTTTTGGTACAGATCATGCCAGAGTTTGTCCGTAAAGGCAAGTTCGCTCCAGTTAAGGCAGGCGATAAGATCGGCGTTTTCTAAACAGCAATCCAAATAACCGGATGCGCCGTAATGTGCAGAAAAAGATTGTTCGATGTGTTCCCAGGGAGAGCCGTCCAGGGTATACCGGGGGGCGAGAAATAATTTTCCGTCGTTAAACTCCAGGGCAAAAGCCGTGCCGGCGGGGGCATAGGATATTTTTTCCCCAGGCAGGGCGCTAAAGACAGGATCAATAGTTCCATCCGCGCCTGATAGCATCCCTATGCAGAGGGGCTTAATTCCCAAAGCCGCAATACCCCGGGAAAAATTCGGCATGTTGCCGCCCGGGCGGCGGTCCAGCACTTCCATTTCAATGCTGGCGCTTTTGTGGCTTTGGGCGCTTATGTAAGCGCCGAATTGTTCCATGGTTTTAAAGTATTCAGGCTGCTCATTTTCATTGCCGGTTTTCAGAATAGGTTTCTCGATAGTATCAATAAATCCATCAAAACCAACGATGACCTGTTTTTGACCGGGTACATTCATGTTATGCGCTATTTGTTCCAGAATAGCATTTATTGCGGTATCCATTTATAACCCGGCGGCGGCCTCTTTGTCACATATTAGCGTACAATCAGTGTGCCGCTGTAAAATACTCGCGGGAACCGAATTGCTGACCGGCCCGGAAAAAGCCGTGCGCAGAATTTCCGCCTTGTGCGCGCCATTGGCAATAAGAATGATTTTTTTTGCCGCCATTATCTGCCGTAAACCCTGGGTAATACCATAATTAAGATCGTGGCTTTTTTCAAAATATTTGCCCATTATTTTCCGTGTCATTTTTGACAGGGGAATGACATGGGCGTCCAGGCCAAAATCAACCCCGTCCTCGTTAAAACCCAAATGGCCATTGAGGCCGATGCCCAGGACACTCAGGTCCAGCGGCCCATAACGGCTGATGTAGTCATTAAGCAGCCGGCATTCTTCATCAATATCACCGGCTTTTCCATTGATAATATGGGAATCAAGGAAGGGCTTTTGTATTTTTTCCAGAAGATTAATATGGTTAAAGCTGGCGCATGATCCTTGATCCTCAACGCCAAGCCCCACCCATTCATCAAGTGACACATAACGTGTTTTGGAAATGTCAACCGTTCCGCTGTTGACCATTTGAACAAAACAGTTAAACATGCCTTTAGGCGTTTCACCGCCGGGGAAGCTGACAAGGCTCTCCCTGCCTGAGGGTATTCCCTCGGCTGCGGTTTCGGCGGCCTTCCGCGACATTTCTTCGTAATTTTCACAAATAATTGTTTTAATGGTTTTCTCCTGCCTTCTGTAATTGTTGTTCCGCTGCTGCGTATAATTCATTCAGGGCCCTTATTTTATCCAGCGGCAATACCGCCGGATGTCCCTCAACAAACATTTTTTTTGCCTCGTCTTTTGCCAGGGCAGCCATCTCCTGCCCGCCGCTGTTCATAAAAGCATGGTACTGTTTCCGGTTAATAAACGGGGAATAATTAACATAGTCCTCGTGGCGTTCAAGGGTTCTGTCGCTCATTACAAAACCACCGTTCAGACAGCCCTGTATTTCATCCTGCATGGCGCTCAAATCATCCGGCGCTTCAAGCTCAAACCCGCTGACAATATCCTCAATTTGCTTCAGGCGGATAGTGTCAAGAATAAGTTCCTGTGGGCTGAAAATTTCATCCAGCGAAAGCGAACCCGCACAGTAAAATTGAGTCGCCCCCAGCATCGCCCCGGCGCTCATGAGCGAAATTTTTTCCAGCGCGCTTTGCGCTCCCGATACCGCGCAGCCAGTGTGGATATTAACACTGTGATAATTAACCGGCATGTCCAAAACCTGGGCGGTAAAATCTTCGGCAATGCACTCGTACAAAAATTTTCTGGGCGATCCGAATGCGTAATTCATTACCTGTAAATCGCCGGGGAAAATATTGGGCCGCAGGAGGCATCGAAG
>JAITHQ010000146.1 GCA_031279925.1 Treponema sp.
CATGAGCTGGTTAAGGAAATTGCCGATATATCCCGATCCCTTGGCCGGGAAGTAGCAAGTCCCACAATCGCCCGTGAATTAACCGGGCTTAAAAAATAGGAGGAAAGTATGGCGGATAAAAAAGTTGCGATTGTTACCGGAGCATCGGTAGGCATCGGTCGTGCTGCGGCAATTAAATTTGCCAAAGAGGGCTACAATACAGCTATCATTGCGCGGGGCAAGGGCATACACGATGTGGGGGATGAGATTCGCAAAATTGGCGTTGAGTGCATTGATTTTCAGGGGGATGTTGGTTCGGAGGATGATGTTAAAACGATGGTTTCCCAGGTGGAAAGCAAATGGGGCCGGGTAGATGTATTGAATTGTAACGCGGGTATTGTTGTGGTGAAACCCCTGGAAGATACAACCTGGGAGGATTTTGTAAACGTAACCCATATCAATATAGGCGGACATTTCCTTTTTACCAAATACGTTATGCCGATTATGAAACGGCAGAAACGGGGCGCAATCGTCAACATGGGTTCAGTCTCCGGCCATGTGGGGCAGACCGAACATGCGATATATGGATCAACCAAAGGCGCTATTATTGCCTTTACCAGGGCGATTGCCTGGGAATTGGCAAAGTATAATATCCGGGTAAATTCAATAAGCCCCGGTTCGGTAGATACCCCCATGCTGCGCAGTGATATACAGCTTGAGTCCACCCGTACCGGTATGCCTTTTGACGAGGTAAAGAAACTGCGGGAACATGAGCAGGCATTTGACCGCTGGGCGGAACCGGAAGAAATTGCCGAGGCGATTTATTTTCTTGCCAGTGACGCCGCCTCGTTTATCACCGGAACCGATCTATTGGTAGACTGCGGCTGGGTCGCCAAGTAAGGGGAAACCATTGACAACAGCCCTTGATCAATATTCGTTCAGCAATATCAGGCAGGTCAGCACCGTTGAGCGCATTGTTGAAAATCTTGTCAACCTGATTAAAATGAGGCGGCTGCAAATGGGGGACAAGCTCCCCTCGGAGCGGCAGCTCTGCGAAATGATTGGGGTAAGCCGCCCCATTTTGCGGGAGGCGCTGAAGGCCCTTCAGGTGATGAACATTATTGATATTCGCCAGGGGGCCGGGGCTTATGTAAAAAGCCTTGAACCGGAAGACGTCGTTGAACACCTGGATATTGTGTTTCACCTTGATTCAAGCCTGTACCGTGACCTGTACGAGGCCCGCCGGGTGCTGGAAGCGGCCATTGCCGGTATGGCGGCGAAAAACATCAGCGATGAAGAAATTGCCGCCATCGAGGAAAACATCCGCCAGGCCGCCGCCTGCATCGAAGACGAAGATGCTTTTCTGGAGCGGGATTTGGAACTCCACGAAATGATCATGAAGGCGGCGGGCAACCGCGTTATCCCCGTTTTTATGCAGTCAATTAACCGGCTTTCGCTCCTGCTGCGCAGACGGAGCAACGCCCAGCCCTCTATCAGGCAGAACACCATACAGGATCACGCGCTGATTATCAAGGCGCTTAAAAGCCGCAATCCGGCGGAAGCGGCATGGGCAATGGAGGGGCATATCGCCAACGTTGAAAAGGCGTTTTTGGATACGGAGGAATTATGAGCAGAGACAAAACCGCGATAGTTACCGGAGCGGGAAAAGGAATAGGAGAAGCGCTGGCCCTGCAATTGGGCAGGGCGGGTATAGCGGTTGTGTGTAACTCGGTGACAGATTCCGCGGCGGCGGTTGTGGAAAAAATCCGGCGGCAGGGCGGCGTGGCCCTGTTTGTCCGGGGCGACGTTTCCAAAAAAGAAGACGTTACGCGAATAGCCGCGGAAACGGTAAAAGTCTTTGGCGGTATTGATATTCTGGTGAATAACGCCGGAGTAGTGTTTCCTGGAACTGTCGAAAATACCAGTCTCGAAGACTGGCAGACAAGCATGGCTGTTAACGTAACCGGCGTATTTTTGCTTTCGCAAGCATGTATCCCGTATCTTGTTGAACGGAAGGGGGTTATTGTAAACAACGCTTCTTCTGTTGCCCTAAAAGGAGTAAAGGACCGGTTTGCCTATACCGCCTCAAAGGGCGCGGTGCTTGCACTTACCCGCTCTATGGCGGCGGATTTAATCGAAAAAGGGGTACGGGTTAACTGCGTGTGTCCGGGCACCACCTTTACCCCTTCGCTTGACAGCCGTTTGGCGCAATTTGAAAACTACGAACAGAAAAGAAATGAGTTTATTGCCCGTCAGCCAATGGGACGGTTTGGAACACCCGAAGAAATAGCCGATGGAATTTTTTATTTGATAAACGCCGGTTTTTGTACCGGAACCGTGTTATCCGTGGATGGCGGCATGACCATGTGACCCATAACACGGTTTGTTTTTGTGCGGCCCTTGCCCGTTATGGGCAGGTAAATTATATACGCCGTTCAGCCGCAAAGGACGGCAAAATTGTTTGGAGGAGGAAATTTTATGAAGGGGAATAACATGCTTCGTAAAATCGCAGTAGCATTCCTGGTATTCTGTTTGGCTGCCGGTCATGTATTTGCCGGCGGTGCAAATCAGAAGAGCGGGAAAACGGTGATTGCCGCATGTATGCAGGGCAATCAGAGTGGTTTCGTCCGCTACATGGTTAGTGGTATGTGGGAGTATCAAAAAGCACATGCTTCCAATATTGAGCTTAAAGTTGTATACGCAGACGATGATCCGGCAAAACAACAGAGCCAGGTAGAGCAGTTTGTTTCCGAGGGAGTCAGCGCCATTATTTTGAATCCCGTAGACAAGGTTCAAAGTACTGCTGCTGTTGATTTTGCCGCGGCCAACAAAGTGCCGATTATTACCATTAACACAATTTCTGACAGCAAGAATGTAACTGCCCATGTTGGGTCTGATGATGTTGAAGCCGGACGGCTCCAGTTGGAACGGCTTCTGAAAGCCGGCCCGGCGAATCCTCGCGTTGCCTATGTCAATGCGGTCATAGGTCATTCAGCTCAAGTTTTGCGGGAGCAGGGCTACAAAGAGGTGCTGGGAAAACATCCTGAAGCCAAGTTTATCGTGCAGAATACTGCTGACTGGTCAGGTGACAAAGCGCTCCAGCTGGTGGAAAACTGGATTCAGACCTACCGGAAGGGAAATGACCCAGGTATCGACATAATCGCTACCGAGGCGGACTGTCTGCTTGTCGGCGTTATCACCGCTGTAGAAGACGCGGGTCTTGCGGGTAAGATAATGCTTGGTGGAATGGACTGCGACATGCCGGTAATGGAAAAAATCAAATCCGGTGTAGTCGATAACTCGATTTGGCAGGATGGTCTTGGTCAGGGTGAATGGGCGCTCAGGCTTGCAATTGACGCAGCCCAGGGGAAAAAGATTTCCAATCACATAATCCCTTACGAAGTTTGTACTAAAGATAATGTAGACGGCTATATCCGTCAGGCCGAAGCCCGGAATGCTCTTGCGGCAAAATATTTGTAATTGAAGCAGGATAAGGAAGCGCTGATTTATTCAATCGAGAATAAATCGGCGCTACTTTAATGTGGGGGATTATTGATACCCTTACGCTTAGAGCCTGTTCAAAATCTGGAATTTTGGCGTTGCAAACGCCAAAATTCTACCTTGCAGGCTCAAAAAGAGCCCGAAAATCGGGATTTTTACGGTCTATTGACCGCAAAAATCCACA
>JAITHQ010000178.1 GCA_031279925.1 Treponema sp.
TGCAAGCGGCTCCATAATTTTACCATCTTGGAGTTATTGGTGGCGGAACAGTTACAAAAAGAAACGGCTCTGGTTGAGGCTATACTCTATCTTGAATCCGGCCCCATGGACGAGGCAGCGATTGTTCGTATTTCGGGGCTTTCCAAAGATGTTGTTAAAGAAGCCCTGGAAAACCTGCAAACAAAGTACGGCGCGGAGGATTCAGGCATTGAGCTTTCTTATATCGGCGGGGGGGTGATGATCTCTCCCCGGCGGGAGTACTGGGAGGCCCTGAAAGACCGTTACGGCAAAAAAAACGAGGGCAAGATTTCCCGCGCCGCCATGGAAACCCTGGCGATTATCGCCTATTCCCAGCCTATTACCAAGGCCGAAATTAAGGCCATCCGGGGAGTTTCCGCGGACAATATGATTCAGCTTTTGCTGGAAAAAGAACTTATCCGCGAGGCGGGTAAAAAGGACGTTCCCGGCAAGCCGGTACAGTATGGCACTACTAAAGAATTCCTAAAACTGTTCCGCCTTAACTCCATTGCCGATCTTCCCAAAATGAGTGAAAGCGACCGTGACCGCTTCGAACTTGAGGTGGAGCAGGGGTAGAGCCTTTAGAGCCTGTTCAAATTGTGGATTTTTGCGGTCTGCGAACCTTCGGTTCGATGGAGCCTGCAAGGTAGCATTTTGAACAGGCTCTTATGTGTCAGGAGAACTATTGAACAGCGAAGAAAATAAGGGTCAGCGGCTGCAGGTGTTTCTTGCCCATGCGGGGGCCGCTTCCCGCAGGGCGGCGGAAGGGCTTATCGCGGGGGGCAGGGTAACGGTAAACGGGCTGACGGTTACCATCCAGGGAACCAAGGTTTTTCCCGGCGATGTGGTGCTGCTGGACGGCAGGCCGGTGGAGGCCGAGCGCTGCCTGCGATACCTTGCCCTTAACAAGCCGGCAGGGTATATTTGCAGTTCCTCCGATCCTCAGGGGCGGCCCTTGGCTCTTAGCCTGCTCCCCCCCGGTATTGGCGAGCGGCTGTATAATGTAGGCCGATTGGATTTTCTTTCCTGCGGCCTTATCTTTTTTTCCAACGATGGGGACTTTACCGCCCGCCTGGGCCACCCCAGTTCCGGTTTGGAAAAAGAGTACCTGGTGGAGGCATCGGGCCCCATTCCCGGCGAGGTAGCGGAATCGTTTATCAAGGGAATCGAAATTGAAGGGGTGCGTTACCAGGCAAAGGCGGCGGAAAAAACCGGCAGAAAAAACCTGCGGGTGGTTCTGGTTGAAGGCAAAAACCGGGAGATACGCCGGGTTTTTTCCTATTTTCATCTGCACCCAACGCGGCTTTGCCGCGTCCGTATTGGCCCGGTTCTGCTGGGAGATTTGGCCGAAGGCGGCTGCCGGACGCTTACGAAGCAGGAGTTGGGGGGACTGAGGGGGATAAGTCCCCATACACAAGGAGTAAACAAATGGTGATTGCAATTGACGGTCCGGCTGGTTCAGGAAAAAGTACTATCGCCCGGTTACTGGCCCAACGTTTGAAGGATAGCAACGAAGAAGAATTTACCTATATCAATTCAGGAAACCTATACCGGGCCATTACCCTGGGCTGCCTGCGGGCGGGCGTTGACCCTACGGACAGTGAAAAAGCCCTTGAATTTGCCAAAAGCGTCCGCATTGAATACCGCAAAGATCGGGTGTTCCTGAATGGCGAGGATGTAACCGATACCCTCCATACCGATGAAATCGACCACTGGGCGGCGCCGCTTTCCGCCATTGTGCCTATTCGTCATCTGGTTAATGATCTTATCCGGGCAATTTCAGGCAGCCTTAACGCGGTGGTGGAGGGCCGGGATATGACTACCGTGGTATTTCCCCATGCGGAATACCGGTTTTATCTTGACGCTTCGGTTGAATCGCGGTCGCGGCGGCGTTTTGAGCAAAGGGTTTCTCAGCTTGGCCTTGAGGAAATAAAAGATACCATTACCCAGCGGGACGAAATTGACAAAAACAAGGTAGAAGGCAGCCTGATAATTGCCGAAGGGGTAACATATCTTGATACTTCGCTCTTGACCATTGAACAAGTTTATGCCACATTAATAGATAGATTAAAACTGGAAAATAAAGCGGAAGGACAGGACATGGCTCAGATGGAAGTGGAATCGGACTTTAGTCCGACGGACACTAGTCCGGTAAATGACGGGGAGAATATCCAGACACAGTTACAGGAAGAGTACTTGAAATCCCTTGAGCAGCTTGAAGAAGGCCAGCTCGTTGAAGGCAGTGTAATTCAAGTAACCTCGGATCAGGTATTTATCGATGTGGGCTACAAGTCCGAAGGTAAAATACCTATTTCTGAATTTACCGAGATTCCCAAAGTGGGGGACGCCGTATCGGTGATCCTCATTACCAAGGAAAACAAGCACGGCGAAGTTATTGTTTCCAAACAGAAGGCGGATGCGAAACTGTTCTGGAAAAACCTCAGACAGGCGTTTCAGGACCATACTATGGTTGAAGGCCTTATCGAAAATCTGGTAAAAGGCGGGTACGATGTTAACCTCGGCGCGGGGGTACACGCTTTTCTTCCCATCAGCCAGTCAGACGCCCAAAAGGTAGACAAGCCGGAGAAATTTCTTGGATTAAAAGCCCAGTTCCATGTAGAGCGCCTGTATTCTGACGGCAAGGTGAACATCGTGGTAAACCGCCGGAAGTACCTCGAAGAAGAACTCGAACGCAAGCGCAATGCGTTTTTCGATAACACGCCCATAGGCGCGGACATTACCGGCGTTGTCAAAACGTTTACCTCTTTTGGCGCGTTTATCGACCTGGGCGGTTTTGACGGCCTTCTGCATATCAATGACATGAGCTGGGGCCACGTTACCCGGCCCAAGGACTTTGTAAAAAAAGGCCAGGAGATACGCCTTAAGGTGATCCGCATTGACCGCCAGGAAAAACGGATCAATCTTTCCCTTAAACATTTTACCGATGACCCGTGGGTGCATTTCGAAGACAAGTACCATGTGAACGATATTGTTAAAGGCAAGGTAACTAAACTTACCGACTTCGGCGCGTTTATCGAACTGGAAGAAGGCATAGAAGGGCTTGCCCATATTTCTGAATTCTCCTGGGTAAAGAAAATACAGAAACCCCAGGAAATGGTAAAAAGCGGTGATATCGTTGAGTGCATGGTCTTGGGCTACGATCTGCAGGCGGGGAGGGTGTCCCTTGGCCTTAAACAGGTAACGGCCAACCCCTGGGACGGCGTCGAAGAAAGGTATCCGGTGGGAACAAGGTTAACCCGCAGGGTGGTTAAAATTACCAACGCCGGCGCCTTTATCCAGCTGGAAGAGGGTATCGATGGATTCCTCCACGGCGATGACATTTCCTGGACTAAAAAGGTCAAGCATCCCGGCAGCGAGCTTTCAGCCGGGCAGGAAATCGAGGTAATGGTAATAGCGGTGGACCGGGAAAGCCGGAATGTTAAACTGGGCATCAAACAGCTTACCGAAGACCCCTGGCAGAGTTTTGGCGCGACCTACCGGCCCGGCTCCCCGGTGGAAGGGGAGGTTGCCTCCGTTACCGACTTTGGGATTTTTGTGCGGATCCCCGGCGGAATCGAAGGGCTTATTCATAAGACCAACCTGACCGAAAACCGGGAGGAGAATCCCGACGAGGCCCTTAAAAAATTCAAGGTTGGGGACAAAATTAAGGCGGTGGTTCTGGAGATACAAAGCGATAGACAGAAAGTTGCCTTCTCGATTCGGGATTACCAGAAAAAGGTACAGCGAGAGGAGATTTCCCGCTATATGGCAGGGGAGGAGTCAGGCGATTCCACCTTTACGCTGGGTGATTTTTTGAAATCGAAAGGCGGTTCCGAAGAAACCCAGAATGCGCCGGAATCTCCGCCGGAGGCTGTTTCCGGCGGCGAGGGTGAAGGCTCCCCTCCGGATACCAATTAATGATAGCCGGCCATGCTGTCAACGATTGACGTAAACAAATTCAATACCCTGATAGAGACGTATACTCTTATAAATTCGCACTATCAGGATATTAATGTTTTGCTTACCCGCATCCTTGAATCGGCAATGCTGCTCTGCGCCGGAGACGCGGCAAGCCTTTTGCTTATGGACAAACAGCGGGCGGGTTTGTACTTTGAAGTTGCCCTTGGGACAAAGGGCCAGGAAGTCAAACAGTTTACCGTGAAAATAGGGGAGGGTATTGCCGGGTGGGTTGCCCAGCATAATAAGCCGATTATCGTTAACGATGTTGCCCACGACAAGCGCCACCTTAAAAATATTCCTGATCTGATTGGGTATCCTTCAAACACCATGCTGGCGGTTCCCATGCGGATCAAGGATGAATGTATCGGCGTAATCGAAGTTATCAATAAGGCCGCAGGGGAGGACTTTACCCAGGAAGACCTTGAATGGCTTGAAATTTTTGCCAACCAGGCGGCCCTGGCTATTGTCAATACCAAAAGCATTGAACGCGCCCACAGTGAAATTCAACTGTTGCAGGACAAAATCAATACGGAGCAGGGCTTTCATACTATGGTGGCCAAAAGCCCGCTTATCGTTGAAAAACTGGAAATAATTGACCGTGTGGCAAAAACCGATTCGTCGGTGCTGATACTTGGAGAGAGTGGGGTAGGGAAGGAAATTTTTGCCGAGCAGATACATCTGCGCAGCCCCCGCAGGGCGGCGCCTTTTATCCGGGTAAACTGCGCCGCCCTGCCCGAAGGTCTTTTGGAAAGCGAACTCTTTGGTCATGTCAAGGGCGCTTTTACCAACGCGGTGGCAAACCGGCAGGGCCGTTTTGAACTTGCCGACGGCGGCACTATTTTTCTTGATGAGATCGGCGATTTGCCGCTGTCTTTACAGGCAAAACTGCTGAGGGTTATTCAGGAAAAAACATTTGAAAAAGTAGGGTCTGATGTTTCCTTGACGGTGAATGTGCGGATACTGGCCGCCACCAATAAAGATATTGAAGCCCAGGTAGAGAAGGGCGGTTTCAGGAGTGATCTTTACTACCGGTTAAACGTGCTGCCCCTGTATATTCCGCCCCTGCGCCAGCGCCCCGAAGATATTCCCGAACTTGCCCGTTTTTTCCTTTCTAAATATATGCGGGAAAACAAAAAGCATTTTGAAGGGTTTTCCAGAGAAGCGCTTACGGTCATGCTCACCTATTCGTGGCCAGGAAATATCAGGGAACTTGAAAACTGCATTGAGCGGGCTTGTGTTATTGGAAAAAGCAAGCGAATTCAGCGCAGCGACCTGTTCCTGAAATCTGGTATCGATGAATCTGAATCCGGCGGGCGGAACCTTAAAACGGCGCTTAATGTGTTTAAGGCTCATTTTATCCGCAAGGTGCTGGAAGAAAATTCCTGGAACCAGACGGAAACCGCCAAAGCCCTGGATATTCAACGGACCTATTTATCAAGACTGATAAAAGAGCTGGATATAAAAAAAATGGAAATAAAGAAGAAATCAACAACCCCGCCCTAAAGGGACGGGGTATGTTGTTCTTATAAGGTATTGCAGTCGGGTTTAATACCTTTATTAACGCCCTAAAGGGCGGGGTATTAAACCCTCCGCACGAATAAAGAAATAACGAGGAGCTAGTTATGCGCAATTTTAACGAGAAACCAAATGCAGGCGAGGGGATAAACGATTTTATTCAAAAAAACAGAAAACCCATATTTGTTTCGCTGGGGCTTATTGTTCTGCTTTTGGCAGGATGCGTCGCCGGTCTTTCCATTATGGACCTGCTCCGCAAAAAGGCCATCAGCGCCGCCGAGGAACTGAACAGCCGGTACGAAGCCGTCCGTTTTACCATTACCGAAGAATCCTCGGCGGCGGACCTTGAAGCCCTGCTGGACGACCTTACTGTGTTTGCGAAAAAAACATCCGGCTATGCCGGCGGCAAGGCATGGTCTATAATCGCCGGTATCCGCAGTGACAAAAAAGAATGGGCGGACGCCGAAGCCGCCTGGACCGCCGCCGCCAGCGCCGCCCCCAAAACGTACCTTGCCCCAATCGCCTGGTTTAACGCCGGCGTTGCTGCGGAAGAGCAGGGGAAGAACGAAGAGGCCGTAGGGCACTATACCAAAAGCCTTTCCCTTTCGGCTGCCTTTCCTGCCGCGCCGCGCGCCCAGTTTTCCATTGGCCGGCTTAAGGAGTCCTTAAACGACAAGGCCGCCGCAATTGAGGCATACCGCGCCGTTGTTTCCGGCTGGCCCTACGATACGGTCTGGACCAATTTGGCCCATAGCCGGATTATAGTATTGGACGCCAAATAAAGAACCGCGCATAAAGCTATTCCTGTGCCAGCCAGGAACGCCCCCGGCGCAGGACAGCGCCGGGGAATTTTTTATTAATTGCAAGGATGGCGTTTTCAAGCCGGCGTTCCTTTTCATTGCCTGTGTCGAACAGGTCCCCCTGCTGGACGACGCCTGATTCAAGGTTCAAAAGGCCCGCGCCAATCAGCCGTACCCCCCTGCCTGGCTGATACTTTTTGTGGAACAGATTCACAAGGCGGTCGTAAAGCTCGTTCAGTGTAGAAACCGGATTGGCTGATGTCTCCCTTGCGCCTTCAGTTGAAAAATCACCATAACGGATTTTGATGGAAACGGTGCGGCTTTGCCATTGACAATTCAATAAACGCCACATCAGCGTCTGGCAAATGTCAAAGAGGGCGGTCTCTATTTCAAACTTATCGTAAAGATCATAAGCAAAGGTACGTTCGGCGCTCATTGAATGGCTTCCCCGTTCCCCTTCAAAGGTCTCGGATTCTTCGCCCCGCACGGCCCGGTAAAGGAACAGTCCGAACGCTTTTCCGAAAATTGCGGTAAGGTTTGCAAGGGAAAGGCGGTGGATGTCATCGCAGGTTTTTAAACCATGTTTTTTGAATAAGTCCTGGGTCTTGTTCCCCGCGCCCCAGATTTTTCCCACCGGCAGGGATCGCATAAAACTTTCTTCCTTACCAGGCTGAATATACGAAAGGCCATCTGGCTTGGACATTCCCGATACGATTTTCGCAACATATTTGTTGGAGGCGATTCCCACGGAAACGGTCAGCCCGGTTTCCGTATAGACCCGGTTTTTGAGTTTTCTGGCGATTACATCAGGCGGCCCAAACAGCCCTTCCATGCCGCTGATGTCCAGAAAGGCCTCGTCTATTGAAAGCTGCTGAACACAGGGTGAAAAGTCCCTGAAAATTGCCATAATCCGGGCGGATTGTTCCTGGTAATGCGGCATGTTTGCCCGCAGGTAGATTCCCTCCGGGCAAAGTTTTACCGCCTGCGCAATAGGCATGGCGGAATGAACGCCGAATTGCCTTGCCTCGTAGGAAGCGGTAGATACCACACTTCGCCGGTCACCGCGCAGGCCGCCGACAATAACCGGCTTGCCCCTGCATTCAGGATGGTCAAGCTGCTCCACCGATGCGTAAAACGCATCCAGATCGGCATGAATGAACATGCTACACATGTGTTAAGCATAATAAAAACAGATGGGAATTACAACCAAGCGGAGGCAGGAAAAACGTCCCAGACCGGAGGCCCGTTACCTGGTGAAACAGAACCGCTGAACATACGGCTTGAAGGATTCCCTCGCCAGGACTCGCATAAAATATTCCGTACCGGCAGGCAGGTCGATGCTAACGCGGGAAATATTTTGGCCTCCGGATTTTTCCAGCATACGGGCAAGCAGGGTTTTACCAAGACCAAGGCCCCGGTATTCAGGCTGTACTTCCAGAACGCAAATGTGCAGATGGCCGGGCGAGGTATGTACCGAAGCAATACAGGCGGCGAATTCCCCGCCTGCGGTTTCGGCAACCAAACAGAGATCGCCGGGGAAAACCCATTGATTCATCCCGGCCAGCGTTTCAGCAATCGCTTTTTGATCATCAGTATTCTCGTTAATGTACGCTTCAAGGCATCTCTGGTGTAGTTCAGCCGCCGCCTCGCCGTCCGCCGCAGAACCGTCGCGGAAAAGAAAGTCTTCCAGCGCCAAGCCGGCAATATCTTCCGGTTCCTCGCCGGCAAGTTCCAGCCCCCACGACGTCCGCAGGGCGTTATACCAGGCAATAATCTTCCGTTTCATCTCACGGTCTTTAAAAGCGAACCAAAGTGTTTGCGTTTCCGGACGCCGGGCCAGCGTGTCCTTGAAAGCGCGGAACACACCCCGGCCCTGGTCAAGTGCTGCGGAAAGTTCTTTCCGTACAGCAGGCGTATGAAGCCCCAGGACAAAACGCTCCATTAGCCTGAAACCATCGGCTGGCCCCCATTCGGGCAATGAAATAAAACGGCCTTCTTTTAACGGTTCGTCGTTGCCTTCATTATCTGCATCTTCAGCGCAGGCGGTTACAACAATTCCTTTATAAGTGTCCAGCAGAAATTTGCCATCCTGGTTTTCTATGGAAAAAAGAATATCGCTCATCAGCGATTTGGTCAGTTTAAATTGCATATATAGATTATTATATCTGTCCATATTCAAATTTTCAATTTAACATAATCCGCCTCAGCAATTCAAAGTATCAAAATTAATGGTAAGCTGGAGGCATGGGCGGGGAATTATTTAAGAAACTGAGAACCAATTTTGAACCGGTGTGCCGGCAAATACCGGATACCCGGCGGCCGG
>JAITHQ010000204.1 GCA_031279925.1 Treponema sp.
CCTCTTGACACAAATTTGCAAATGGGGCATACTAAAAATCCCTTGGGGGTGTAGCTCAGTTGGCTAGAGCGTTTGAATGGCATTCAAAAGGCCGCCGGTTCAATTCCGGCCACCTCCAAAAATATAACTCGTTATCCGATAAGGACTTAGCCTGTCTTGTAAGGGACAGGCGGAGTAAAAAAGGATAGCCTTGCATTCAAGAGTGTCCCCCATGATTGTGCTATATTTATAGGAAAGCGTTGATTAGCCTCAAGTTAATCAGTGTCGCCCTTTCCCTTCATATCATAAACAGGCGCATTGCGCCTTTGGCGTTTTTTCTTTAAAATAGGACTATGGCGGATAAGCAGTTTACTGTTCTGGACCTTATCGACATTGACCTTAAAGAGCATAATTCCCTTAATCTCCACTGTATTGCCGGGCGTAAGGGTTTAAGCAGGGAGATAAATATTCCCGATCTGAACCGGCCAATGGGCGCCATTATGGGTTTTTACGAAGATTTTGCCTTCCAGCGGATACAGGTTTTTGGCAGAGGGGAGGTTTCTTACCTTCGCCGGCTTGAGGAAAAAGGCGAAACGGGGACAATACGGGAATTGTTTAGCCGCCCGGTTCCCTGCTGTATTTTTACCTACAATGTGTCTCCCCATAAGGCTTTTTTCGAGATTGCCGAGGCTTCCCAATGCCCTGTTTTGCAGACCGATCTGGGTACGGCGGATTTTTCCGCCCGGCTTATGCGGATTCTTTCCGAGATTTTTGCCCCCCGGCAAAGCGTTCACGGGGTACTGGTAGAGGTTTTTGGTTTGGGCATCCTCATTCTGGGGGATTCGGGAGTGGGAAAAAGTGAAACCGCCCTGGAGCTTATTCACCGGGGGCACCGGCTGGTTGCCGACGATGTGGTAGATATTCACTGCGTAAACGGCAATACATTGATGGGTATGGGGGCGAACAAGATTATTGGGCACCACATGGAAATTAGGGGATTGGGAATTATCAATATTACCCACATGTTTGGCGTGCGGGCCATCAGGGAGCGAAAGGAGATTCAACTGGTGGTAAAACTGGAGGAATGGGACTCTTCCAAATCCTACGACCGTTTGGGAACGGAGGAACAGTTCATTGAATTTTTGGGGGTAAGCATTCCCAAACTGGAAATACCGGTCAAGCCGGGCCGGAATATTCCCATTATTATCGAAACGGCGGCAATGAATGAACGGCTCAAGTCTATGGGCTACAATGCCGCAAAGGAATTCAACAAAAATATTCTTAAATGGATCGAAAGCGATACCGCCCGTTCGGTGTTCTTTGGCCATGATGATATTATTTAGGAAACAACCATGACAGAAAAAACTATCACCATTTCAAACCGGGCCGGGATTCATGCCCGGCCCGCAGCGCTGCTGGTGCAGACAACCAAGGACTTTAAGTGCAACATCTATTTTGAAAAGGGGAACGACCGGATCAACGCCAAGTCGATTATGGGTATTATCACGCTGGGGGCGGCCTACGGTACGGAAATAAAAATCATTGCCGATGGAGAGGACGAAGAATCGGCGATAGCTATGGTGGCGCGCCTTTTTGAATCCAAATTCGAGGAAGAGTAAGCCGGTTGCAAAACCAGGAAGCGCCGAATCGTTCAATCGAGATTGCGGACTAACAGCCGTTTCTGTGCTGTTGTTAGCCGTTCCAGTTGGGAGGTGTTTTGAAAGCGGTAAGAACCCGTCCGAAATATTCAATTATTAATGTCCGCGGTTTGATTTTTATTTATGTGCTGCTCTGCATCCTTACGGTTTTCTTTTCCCGCTCGTTTTTTTTAAACGCGCTTTACGAAGGACAGGTTCCCGATAGATTCAACCTAATCGTATTTTTTACCATTCCCGCAGTCCTTTTGGTTTTTTTGGGTATTTCGGTTTTTAATCTTTTTGGGGATATTATTGCCCGCAGAACCGGAAGCAAATTCAAGGCGCGGCTTTTGGCGTATTTTATTGTTATTGTGGTGTTTGCCGCCGTGCCAATGACCATTGTCACCAGTATTTCGATTAACGAAATTATCCGTTTCTGGCGGAATATTGACACCGATACCGCCAGCGCCGCAGCCAGGAATTTTGCGGTAGACAATTATTCACTGCATATTGAACAGTTCGAGGCCATACTAAAGCAGACCAATTTTACTCCCCACCTGGCGGCTTCCAAAACAAATACGGCGCGGCCCCTGCCCGCCGGAATCGCGGCGGTGCAGGAATTCAGGGCGGAAGACGGCGGCTGGCAGGAGGCCGCCTTTGCCGGCGAGGAAAATTGCAGGCTGGAAAGCCCGCCGCAGGCACGGCAGGGCTATGTATCGCGTGAGTTCCCCCGCGATCTGGGGCTTATCCGTTATGTGACACTGCCCGCTGAGGGAAGGCTAAGGCTTATAAGTTATAACCTGGGCACGGATTTTGATACGGGCATGGCCGCTATCGAAAACCAGGTTGCCCATTTCGAGGTTATCGACGCCCTGCGGGACAATATCAATATACTGGTATTTTTTTATTATGGCGTGTTCTTTTTTCCTACCCTGCTTATGACGGTCATTATTGCCATTTCGTTTACCCGGCGGGTAACGCACCCTATTGTGGAACTTACCGATGCAACCCGCCGCGTGGCGGAAGGCGATTTTTCCATTCAGATTTTGGCCCGCAGGGGGGACGAGCTTGGCCTTTTGATACGTTCTTTTAACGCTATGGTGCAGGATTTGGAAAAATCGCGGGCAGCCCTGGTAAAGGCGGAAAAAATTTCGATCTGGCAGAACATGGCGCAGCAGCTTGCCCACGAAATAAAAAACCCCCTTACGCCGATCAAACTTTCCGCGGAACGGGTGCTGCGGCGCTGGCGCAACGAGCCGCAGCGCGTGGGGGAAATTCTCGAAGATTCCATGCTGGCGATTATTCAGGAGACCGAAGGGCTTTCTACCCTGCTTAACGAATTCAGAACTTTTTCAAAACCGATGGAGCCTTCACATTCGTGGACAAAGCTGAAAAAAGCGGTGGAGGAAAGCATAAGCCTGTACCGCAGCTCGTATCCCGAAGTGCGTTTTGAAACCGAACATATAGCCGATGATGTTTCCATAAAAATCGATAAAAACCGCCTTTCGCAGACGCTTACCAACCTTATCATTAATGCCATTGACGCCATGGACGGCAAAGGGCTTATCGAAATCCGTACAGACCTTGTAAAAAAACGGGAAACCCGGTATTGTAGACTCAGCATTAGAGATACTGGAAAGGGCATCAGCAAGCAAGAAGCCCCGCTCATCTTTACTCCCTATTTTACAACCAAGCATTCCGGCACAGGGCTGGGGCTTCCGATTGTTGAACGGATTGTGAACGATCACGGCGGCGCTATTTGGTTTAATTCGGCGGAAGGTATGGGAACAACCTTTTTTATTGATCTGCCGGTTTATGAAGGCGAAGTACAGGCGGAAAGTCTTCCCCCTTCCGCAGCGGAGCATACATAATGGCTGCAATTCTTATCATTGACGATGAACCGGGAATCAGGCAGACTCTTGCGTCGATTCTTGAAGACGAACATTACAAAGTCTTTACCGCAGAAGACGCTGTTGCCGGCATTGAACTGCTGGGCAGGGAACCGGTCGATTTGGTTTTTCTTGACGTGCTGCTTCCCCGGCTTGGCGGCCTTGAAGCGCTTGAACAGATACGTTCATCCTGGCCTACACTGGAAGTGATAATGATCTCCGGGCACGCCAATGTGGATATGGCTGTGCGGGCCGTTAAGGGCGGCGCATTCGATTTCCTGGAAAAGCCCCTTTCGCTGGAAAAAGTTTTAACGGTGTGCCGCAACGCCTTTGCCATACGGAAACTGCGGGAGGAAAACCGCAATTTAAAAAAAAGCGCCTTTCTTGCCCATGACGAGATCATTGGCGTCAGCGCCGCCGTAAACAGCGTACGGGAAATTGTTAAGCAGGCGGCGGCCAGCGACGCCCGCATTTTGATCAGCGGGGAAAACGGCGTTGGAAAGGAAGTAGTGGCAAGGGCAATACACCTGGGGTCTTCCCGCGCGGACCGGCCCTTTGTGGAACTTAACTGCGCCGCCATACCGGAAACGCTTATAGAAAGCGAACTTTTTGGCCATGAACGGGGGGCCTTTACCGACGCCGTATCCAGCAGAAAAGGCCGTTTTGAACTGGCCCACGGCGGAACCCTTTTTCTGGATGAAATTGGCGATATGAGTCTTTCGGCCCAGGCAAAGGTGCTGCGGGTAATTCAGGAACAGCGGATTGAGCGTCTGGGCGGGGAAAAGACTATCGAGACCGATGTCCGCATCATTGCGGCGACAAACAAAAACCTTGAAAACGCCTGCGAGGAGGGCCTGTTCCGGCAGGACCTGTACTTCCGGCTGAATGTTATACCGGTTTTTATACCTCCGCTGCGGGAACGTTCAGACGACATTCCCCTTTTGATCTGCCATTTCCTTAAACAATTTGATGCAGAACGCATAAGGCTTGAAGACGACGCCCTGCAATTTCTTGCATCCTATGAATGGCCTGGAAATGTCCGGGAGCTTAAAAACCTGGCGGAACGGATAGCGGTTATGTACCGGGGGGACAGCATCGGCGCGGCTGCGATTGAGGAACTGCTCCACAAGAATCCCGGCGGGCAGGATGGAAAGGGAAAAAGCGCAGCCGCCCTTCCCCAGGGGATACTTGATCAGCATTACAACGAGGCTAAAGAATCGTTTGAAAAATATTATCTTGAATTCCAGCTTTCCAAAAATGGAGGTATAATAACAAGAACGGCGGAGGCCATCGGCATTTATCCCAGTAACCTTCACACAAAACTGCGAAGATACAATATTACGGCGCACACCACAAAGGAAGAACAATGAAAGAACT
This sequence comes from Treponema sp., assembly GCA_031279925.1. Next base: position 4,883 of record JAITHQ010000204.1, read on the forward strand.
TACCGGACGCCAAAAGGAAGTTTTATCCTTCATTGCTGAATATATCAATATGCATTCCTACCCGCCCACGATTCGGGAAATAGCGGAATATTTCTGTATGTCGGTAAAAGGGGCGCACGATCATGTACTGGCCCTTAAACGCAAGGGCTGTATCAAACAGAACGACAAGCGTCCCCGTACCATGAAACTGGTGCAAGGCAAAGAAGCAGATGATGACATGACATCCCTGGCCGAGATTCCCCTTTTGGGAACTGTTGCCGCAGGCCGCCCCATTCTGGCCGATGAAAACTGGGACGGCAGTATCATGATGCACCGTTCCATGCTGAGGAATAACAAAAAATATTTTGCCTTAAAGGTCCGGGGCGATTCCATGTGCAACGCCGGCATAATGGACGGGGATACGGCGATAATCGAAAAGCAGAACGTTGTGCGCAATGGCGAAATTGCCGTGGCTGTGGTTGACGATGCGGTTACGCTCAAGCGTTTTTACCGGGACAATTCCCGAATAAAATTACAGGCGGAAAACCCCGCCTATAAGCCAATCTATTGCCAGGATGTGCGGATTCTGGGCAGGTTGTCCCGCATAATCCGTTTCTATTAATTATGGCCGCAAAGCAGACTTCTTCCGGCTTAAAAAAGCCCTCAAAAAACGCCTATATTTTTCTTGGCCCGGAACTGGGAAAAAGGCAGGACGCTGTTGACGATATACGAAAAAAAATCGCCGGTTCCACCCCTCCGGAAGAAACGGTTTTCTATGCTGGGGAAACTCCGGCGGGCCAAATTGCCGCGGCGATTCAAAACCACAGCCTTTTTGCCGAAAGCCGGCTTTTTATTATTAAAAACGCCGATCTCTTAAAAAAGAAGGACGAAGTTACGCTGATTGCTTCCTGCATGGAAACGCTTGAGGCCGGCGTCACGATGATTCTTGTCTCCGATGAATTCCGCCTTGCCGCAGGTCTTGATGACGCCGCCGTAAAGGAAAACCGCCGGGTATTTTACGAGCTTTTTGAAAGTGAAAAAAACGAATGGGTTCGTTCCTTTTTTCGCCGGGAAAGTTTCCGCATAGAAAACGAAGCCGTTGCCGCTATTCTTGAACTGGTAGAAAACAACACCGAGGCTCTAAGGCGGGAATGTTCGCGGCTTATGCTTTTTCTGCCAAAGGACCGCCCGGTAAGCGCGGCGGATGTGGAACAATGGCTTTCCCACAGCCGCGAAGAATCGGCCTTTACCCTTTTTTCCCGAATCGCGGCGGGGGATCTTTCTAAAGCCCTTGAATCGCTGCATACCCTGGTTGCGGCCAAGGAAAGCCCCCAAAGCATTCTGGCGGGCCTTGCATGGTGCTTTAGAAAACTGAGGGACTACCTTAACCTGTTGGAAACAGGGGAAGCGAACAATTTTGAGATGAAGAAGATTGGCCTTTCCGCGCCCAAGGCCAGGGACGACTATGCCGCCGCCGCCCGGCGCTACAATGCCGCCGCCGCCGATGTCTGCCTTGCCCTTATTGCCGAATACGATATTCTGCTCCGTTCAATGGGCAGCGCCCTTGAATTGGCGCTTATGGATGTTTTTATTGTAAAAATTTTCCGGGGCGCTTCTGTGCGGGGTAGGGCTTGATCTCCCTGTTTTTTATTGCCTTAAGCCTTTCCATGGACGCCTTTGCCGTTTCGGTAAGTTCGGGGATTTGCATCCAGGCTCTGCGTCCTTTTTATGCGGTTAGGGCAAGTTTTTTCTTTGGCCTGTTTCAGTTTGCCATGCCCCTTGCCGGCTGGTATCTGGGCAGCGTGTTTGCGTCGCACATCGAAACCTTTGACCATTGGATTGCCTTTACCCTGCTTGCCTTTATCGGCGGCAAGATGACGATTGAAGCCTGGAAAAAAAATGTTAAATGTCCGCCCGCAAACGCGGATGCAGACCGCCAGAGCGCCGGGACTGACCGCGCCGCCCCTGCCGCTGACATACGCAGCCTTAAAACCCTTTTGATTCTTTCCGTGGCGACCAGCATCGACGCCCTTGCCGTAGGCGTTTCGTTAAGCATTATGGGCCTTAACATCTGGGCCAGCGCCGCGATCATTGGCGGCGTTACCTTTGCCGTCTGCGCCTGCGGTTTTGAATTTGGCCGCCGCATCGGCCTTGTCCTTGAAAAATGGGCGCAAATGGCCGGGGGAATAATACTTGTTGGCATTGGAGTAAAAATTTTGATTCAGCATTTGCTGGCGGGGTAAACAGAACCCCGCCAGTAAAGGCGCAGCGTCTAGGAGCCTGTTTAAAATCTGGAATTTTGGCGTTACAAACGCCAAAATTTTACCTTGCAGGCTCCAAAAGAGCCCGAAAATCGGGTTTTTTGCGGTCAATAGACCGCAAAAAAACACAATTTGAACAGGCTCTAAAGCTGCTGCGGAAGGCGTATATCAAAAACCTTGACGCAGCCTAATACTAAAAAAACCATTGTATACAGCAATTCCCCTTTGAGCTGGAGCGGCGGAAGACACCGGCGCATTACGGACGTGCGGCGCGAAGCCGGATGCGGCTTTTGAACACGCCGCACGCCCTGTTTGCCCGCCAGGGGCACACCGCCATCGTGAAAAAGAATCTGGCGACGGCGGAACGGCTGCTGATTTCTCTATGTCAATTTTTCTCTTGACAATATTATAGGAGGTGCCATAGGCGTTTACTGGCGCACCGCGTTGTGGATGGTCCACAGGCCGTAGGCTTTGTTGAAATCCTTGTTTGCCTCCTCAATCTTGGTCCGCGCCTGGGCTAAAACGACGGATGGTATGACCTGTTTGTAGCGACTGTTTTTTATAGCGGCCCTTTTGGGTTGGAATACTAGACTCTTCCGGCTACAATAATCTCTTTTTTGCTAACTCGCAATAGTTTTTATCTATTTCAATACCAACAAATGATCTGTTTCCAAAATATCCGCAAGCAACGCCTGTTGTTCCGCTGCCGCAGAATGGATCAAGAACAATATCATGTTCGTTAGTTGAAGCAAGCACGATACGTTTTAAAAGATCTAACGGCTTTTGCGTTGGGTGCTTTCCTTGTTCTTTCTCTCCGTTTCTTGGCGTTGAAATTGACCACACCGATCGCATTTGCGTATTTTCTTTTTTTAATTTGTCTTCGGGAAAATTGCCATTTTTCATTTCGATATAGTTAAATGTATGTTTTGATTTTTTATCCTTACGAGCCCAAATAATTGTTTCATGGGACGCCGTAAAAAAACGGCAGCTTAAATTAGGAGCGGCGTTGGGCTTAAACCATGCAATATCATTTAGTATATGGAAATTATTTTTTTGTAAAAGATAGCCGCATTGATAAATACTATGATATGTTCCTGAAATCCAGATGGCGCCTTCGGGTTTTAATACGCGGCGGCAGGCGGAAATCCATTCATTATGAAATACGGTATCATTTTCAAAACCGCTGCTTTTATCCCATTTTCCCTTATTTACCGTTACCATTTTTCCGTTCTGACAGGTTAAGCCGTCATTTGATAACATATATGGAGGATCCGCAAAAACCATATCAATAGAGTTTTCGGGGAATGATCGTAATATTTCCAAACAATCCCCATTAAAAATCACCGCATTTTTAGATTGAAAAAAAGGCGGAAAATCTTTTAATGGCTTGGCAAGATTTTTTAAAAATCGCCCATTAGGCTCAGGTGTTTTTTCAACAAGATCAAAATGCTGCTGTATCGCTTTCATATATTTTTTCCTGTTGGCAGTCCGAGCCATGCCAACGGTAATTCATTGAATTTGAAATGGCAATTTACGGAATCGATACAATCTAAAACACCCTTATATTCCGGTTTTTGAACCAATTACTGAGGGCATAAACATATTCAACTTTCAATTCAAGTGATTGAACCAGTTTAAGATACGGTTTCCGTTTAAAGCCGAAAATCACCTTTTCTTCAAAATTGAACCCGGTAAGGTTTTTCCCCGCCGTTCCCATCTTTTCCCATAAATTCTGCCTATAAAATTACTGATTGTACTATATATAATGTGGAAAAATTTGTCAAAGCGTTTCGTCCGCCCCGCCGTTTACCGGGGGTCTGGGGGGTTCTTAACCCCCCAGCGGGGGTTTTAGGGGGCAGCGCCCCCTAGGGGGTAGCGGAAGACCGCCAATTTGCGGAGGAAACCATAAAGTTCCGCCGAAAGTGCGGACGCAAACTCCCCGATTCCATTATCGCCGCCGCCGTGATCCACGGACTCCGGCTCATAAGCAACGACGGGCATTTGCTCAAAGCCGCATATCCGGGACTGACGGTGGAGCCTTTCGCACTCAAAGCCCCCGCCCTGTAATCTCCCACAGCCAGCATTTGACAGGGCATACGCCCTGCTCTATACTGCAAACCATGATTACGATTCAACGAACTGTGGATATTCCCGCCGACCGGAATCTTTCGCTTGATTTGCCCAAGACCGTACCGAGTGGGCGCGTAAACGTTTGCCTGGTGTTTGATACGGCTGAAGAGACTGCGGCTTCTGCTGCGGCAGAAACCGCTTCCGCCGGGGATGATGCCGTCTCCCGCCTTCTTTCGCATAAATTCCCTACCATTGAAGAAATCAAAGAGGAAGCGGCGCTAAAGGCGGCGAAACGGGAGGCAATTATCAAAGCCATGGGGAAAGACCCGATTATGGAACTTCGGGATTCCTTTAAGCACGCGCCTTTTGCCGGAGTTGACGGCGTTGCGTACCAGCGGGAAATGCGTGATGAAGCGCCCGCCCTTTATCCGCTTGACAGGCGGGAGGCGATCAATGCCATAGCGTGGAACTATGGAAAAAAGGACGATTCCTCCCGCGTCTATGCCGGCTGCCTGAAAGGGAAGAACATTTTCAAGGGCGATCCCGTAGCAATTCAGCGGAAGATGCGCGATGAATGGCAAGACGCTCGTTCTTGACACCAACGCGGTCATTAAACTGCTGGATAACGAGGAATGTTCCCGTTTTCTGGATGACCATTTTCCCAACAACGTTAGGTGCATCAGCGTCATTACCCAGATTGAATTGCTGGCATATCCAGACATTACGCAGGAAGCCGACAAGCTTATCCGCTTTTTTCTCTCTGATATTCCTATCATCGCTATTGAGGGCGATATTGCCGAAGCCGCCATACAAATACGGCGGAGCAAGCCCCACATCAAGCTGCCGGACGCGGTAATCGCGGCGACCGCCATTGATTTTAACGCGATCCTTATCACGAACGATGCCGATTTACTCCGCCTGAGCTGGCC
>JAITHQ010000172.1 GCA_031279925.1 Treponema sp.
CCTTTTCCCTCTGCCCTTCACGGGCGGAAACACGGGAATACGCCGCGGCTCTTACCGGCGACATTGTGAATCAGTTTGCCCCGGACAGCCTGCTGTTTGAATCGGCGGCCATGCGGGCCGCGGGGCACGGTCTGCATCACGAAATCAGCAATGTCAGGCTGACGGCGGCCCTGCGCTGGCTGCTTTCCCTCTGTTTCTGCAAGGACTGCATGGCTTATGCCGCTGAAAAAAACGCCGGTCTTGACCCGGAAGCCCTGCGCCGCCGGGCGCGGGAACTGTCCCTTGCCCTGGCAAACAGCGAGACGCTGATTGGGGCAAACGGCGAATACGAGGACGCCCAGCTCGCCCTGCTGTTGACGGAAAATCCCGGACTGGCGCTGTACCAAAAAGCCCGGCAGGAAATTGCCGCCGGTTTTATCGGCGGCCTTTCCCGGCAGGCAAGGGCAGCCAAAACCGAATTCCGCCTAATCCCCGCCGCCGCCTTCAATATAAACCGTTTATATATGGAAGGATTCAGCCTTTCAGCGGCTGCGGGGCTGGCGGATAAACTGATTCCCCTGGTATACGGGCAGGGCGAAACCTATTCCCTGGTACGAAACACGATCCGGCTTTTTGACCCGCACACCCCGGTCGGCATGGGGGCTACCCTGCACCCTGAGCGGTATCCTGACAAGGCCGCCTTTCTGGGGGCAATGGCGGAAGCGGCGCATGAAGGCTGCGAAACTTTTTATCTGTACAATTTTTCGATAGCGTCAAGAGGGCGTCTTGAATGGGTAAAAGCGGTTACCCGGCAGGAGCTGCCGGCATGACAAGTATCGGCGAGGATTTGCCCAATCTAAAACGGCTCGTACAGATGCTGGCGGCGCAATTCGGCTCCAACTCGGAAATCGTTTTGCACGATCTTTCCAAAGACTACAGCCACACCATTGTCGCCATTGAAAACAACTGGATCACAGGGCGCAATGTGGGCGACGGCGGCACGAACCTTGGCCTTGAGGTGCTGCGGAATCCGCCCAGCACGAACGGCGATCTGTACAATTATTTTAACAAAACCGCCGATGGCAGAATGCTGCGTTCATCGACTTTTTATTTCCGCAATGACGAGGGGGCGGTTATCGGCTCCCTTTGCATCAACACCGACATTACCTCCATGGTGCAGATGCAGGACATGATTCAAAATATGACCATGATGACGCCTAACCAGGAAGTGGAAGAAGTTTTCGCAAACAGTGTAGAAGATTTATTTGAATTTTTTATTAAGCAGAGCCTTGCGAAAATCGGTAAAAGCGCCGCCGATCTTACCATGGAAGACAAAATCGAGGTGGTGCGTTTTCTGGACAGCAAGGGTTTTTTCCTGATCACCCACGCCAGCGGCGAGGCGTGTAAGCTGCTTGCCATTTCCAAATTCACCCTGTACAAATACCTTGGCATAGTCCGGGGAAAAAATACCGAATTACCCGGCGAAACAAAACCGGAAGAGGATAAGAACGCATGAAAATCGAAAACAGACTAAAGGAACTTTTAATCGACCTGCCCGAAGCGCCGCCGCCGGTGGCCGCCTATGTCCCCTGCAAGCAGAGCGGCAATCTGGTGTTTGTTTCCGGGCAGGGAACCGCCATTAACGGCAAAGACACCTATCTGGGGAAACTGGGGGAGGAACTTTCCGTTGAGGATGGATACCAGGCCGCCCGGCTCTGCGGTTTAAACCTGCTTGCCCAGCTTAAAAAATTCCTGGGCGATCTTGACCGGATAAAAAACATTGTTCACGTAAAGGGCTTTGTGGCGTCCGCCGCCGGTTTTACGTCACAGCCCCAGGTGGTAAACGGCGTTTCCGAGCTTTTTGCGGATGTTTTTGGGGAGGCGGGGCGGCATACCCGCTGCGCTCTGGGAACCAATGTACTGCCCGGCAATATTCCGGTAGAAGTAGAATTAATCGCCGAGGTGTAACATGGATTACCGGTCAAGCCCTTCGGTCCGTGTGGACATGGACATTGCGGAGCGGAACATCAAAAACGCCCTTGATGTTCTTTCCGCCGTAAACATCAGCCACCGCCCCCACATCAAAGCGCACAAAAGCGTGTCCCTGGCCCGTTTACAGCAGCGCATGGGCTGCCGGGGCATTACCTGCGCCAAACTGGGCGAGGCGGAAGCAATGGCCGATGGCGGCATAAACGATATTCTGCTGGCATACCCCCTGATCGGCGCGGACAAACTGGAGCGTTACCGCGCCCTGCTGCTGCGGGAAGGCATGACCATCCGCACCATCATCAACAGTATTCCCGGAGCGCGGGGACTTTCCGATCTGGGGCTTACGCTGGGACGACGCCTTGGCGTTCTTGTTGAACTGGACGGCGGCATCAACCGGGGAGGACTAAAAAACGGCGAAGACCTTAAAGCCTTTGGCAAAGCGGTTAAGGATTTGCCGGGGCTGGAAATTGAAGGCGTCGAATATTACGGCGGCGATATTTATTCCTGCAAGAGCAAAGAAGAAGTCCGCCTGCGGGCGCGGCGAGAGAAGGATGAAATGCTTGAAGCCGCCGAAACGCTCCGTTCCCTGGGAATGAATATTGCCATTTTAAGCGGAGGCTCCTCGTTTTCGATGTTTTTCCCGCAGGAAATAGCCGGTCTTACCGAGGTACGGGCGGGGAATTATATTTTTAACGACTGCGCCCGGCTGGGACTGGGGCTTATTACAGTTGAGGATTGCTCCCTGCGGGTTTGCTGCACAGTAGTTGCCCGCGGCGGCCCGGATACCGCCATTATTGACGCGGGTTCAAAAACCCTCACCACCGATACCGCCGCAAACCGCCCCGGCTACGGCTATGTCCTGGAAGAGCCTGCCGCGGTAATTTACAAGTTAAACGAAGAACACGGTTTTATAAAAAAAGAAGGCGGCCTTTCATGGGAAATTGGGGAAACAATAACGGTGATTCCCAACCACGCCTG